>SCVU01000782.1 GCA_004296785.1 Planctomycetota bacterium | reverse complement strand
TGCCCGTGCCGGGCGCCGCGCTCTCCTTCGACGTCGACGGACCCGCCGGTTGGGCGCAGGCGACCGCCGTTGCGGCGGCGTCCGCCGACCTCTCGCTCGGGCATCTGGGCAGCCTGTTGATCGCGCCGTCCCCGATGCTTCAGCTCGCGCAGTCGCTGATGCCCGCGCAGTTCCAGGTGACCGTGCCGCCGGACCCGGCGCTGCAGGGCGCGGTGTTCCAGCTCCAGTCGCTCGGCATCGAGCTCGCGAGCGGCATCGGCAGCGCGAGCAACGCGGTCGAGCTCGCGATCCAGTAGCGCGATGGCCGGCCTCGTCGACGCGCCGACCCTCGTCGGCAGCCACGTGCGGCTCGAGCCGCTCGCCCGCCGGCACCTCGCCGACCTCGCGGCGCCGCTCGGCGACGAGGAGGTGTGCCGCTACCTGTTCTGGGGGCCGTTGAGCGGCGCCGCCGAGCTCGACGCGTGGTTCGAGGCCGCGCAGACCGACGCGCGCAACGGTCTGAGCATCCCGTTCGCGACCGTCGAGCTCGCGACCGGCCGCGCGGTCGGCTCGACGCGGCTGCTCGATCTCGCGCCGCGCGATCGGCGCGTCGAGATCGGCTCGACCTTCGTCGCGCGCGCGCACTGGCGCAGCGCGGTCAACACGGAGGCGAAGCTGTTGCTGCTACGCCACTGCTTCGAGGAGCGCGGCTGCCTGCGCGTCGCGCTGAAGACAGATGGGCGCAACCTGCGCTCGCAGGCGGCGATCGAGCGCCTCGGCGCGCGGCGCGAGGGGACGCTGCGCGCGCACCTGAACGTGAAGGGGTTCCAGCGCGACACCGTGTACTTCTCGATTCTCGCGGAGGAGTGGCCGGCGGTCCGCGAGCGGCTCGCGGCGCGGCTGGCGACCCCGCGCGCCGGCACCTGAGCGGGTCCTGAGCGGCCCCCGAGCGCCCGGGGCGGAACTTTCGCGACGCGCGCTCCCCCGCGCGCCGCGGCCGGGATAACGTTAGTGGCGGAACCTATGGAGCGGTCGGGGCGTCGTAGACGCCCGAGCGACTCCCGATTCCCCGCGCCATGACGACCACCGCATCGCCCGAACCCGCCTGCGCTTCGACGCCGGCGCTCCCGAACTGGCAGAAGTTCCCCGGCGTCGCGCTCGCGCTCGCCGCGGCGCTCGCGGCGTTCTTCGCGCTGCCGAGCGTGCACGAGAACCCGCGCATGGTCGCGGCCCTCGGCGCCGCGGTCGGTCTGCTCGTCGCGTGGTCGGCGCTCCTGTCGGTCGGCGCGTCGCTGTGGGGGCAGACGTTCCGCGTGGTGTTCGTGGCGCCGGCGCGCGTCCACTACATCCAGGGCACGGTCCAGCTCGCGATCTACGCGTACTGGGGCTGGTACCACCGCGACGTCTACGCGCACATGCCGATGGTGCTGGCGCAGCTCATCTTCTACTTCGCGTTCGACGGCCTGCTGTCGTGGTCGCGCGGCCGCGAGTGGCGCTTCGGGTGCGGACCGCTGCCGATCATCCTCAGCACGAACGTGTTCCTGTGGTTCAAGCCGGACTGGTACGTGTTCCAGTTCCTGCTGATCGCGTGCGCCGCGCTGGGCAAGGAATTCATCCGCTGGAACCGCGACGGCCGGCGCGTGCACATCTTCAACCCGTCGGCGTTCGGCCTCGTGCTGTTCGCGATCGTACTGCTCGCGACCGACACGACGAAGTACACGTGGGCGGGGCGCATCGCCGACTCCTTCAATCGGCCGACGCACATCTATCTCGTGATCTTCCTGCTGGGCCTCGTGGTCCAGTACTTCTTCTCGGTCACGCTGATGACGCTCTCGGCGGCCGCGACGATCGCGGCGCTGACGTTCGCGTACACGCAGATCACGGGCACCTACCACTTCGTCACG
>SCVU01000781.1 GCA_004296785.1 Planctomycetota bacterium | reverse complement strand
AGCAGCGACTCCTGCGGCGGGTAGGTCTTCTGCTTGTGCGGCTCGAGGACGAGCGGCTCGAGCAGCGCGAGCGCGCGCGGCGCGTCGATCTCGCCGAGCAGCTCGATCGCGCGGCTGCGCAGCCCGATCTCCGCGCCGTAGGCGTCGAACTCGGTCGCCAGGCGCTCGCGCATCGCGTCCGGATCGGTGTGCGCGGCGACCTCGAGCAGGTCGCGGCGGACGTCGAAGCCGAGCTCGCTGCGCTCGCGGTACGCGGTCCAGCACGCCTGGCCGAGCGACGGATCCGGCGCGCCGTGCGCGAGCAGCGCGGCCTTGCGCGCGCGGATCCACGCGTCGGTCACGTCGCTCGTCACGTCCTTGGCCGGCGGCGTGAACGCGCGGACGAGCGCGGCGACCTCGGCGTCGCGCGCCGCGGCGGAGCCGTGGGGGACCGCGGGGTCCGCTGCGACCGCCGGTGCGACCGCCGGTGCGACCGGCGCCGCGGCGGCCGCCTTGACCGGGGCCGAGGCGGCGGCCGAATTCGCCGCGGGCTCGTCACAACCCGTCAGCGCGCCGGCGAGCGGGAGCGCGATCCACAGCGCGCTGTGCGCAAGCGCACGGCGGCTTCGAGCGATCCCGGACCAGCCGGAGCCCCCGCGCGCGTCGGGATCGGCGCTCCCATGGCCGTGGGACGGTGCTGCGTGCTGGTTGGGAGCCCTGGTACGTGGATTGAATTGCACGGTCTCGTGAGTCCGGTCCGCAGGCACTCGCCACTCGAAAAATGGGTGGCAACACCGCGCTGCGGGCCACTATAGTGCCCGACTCTCGGCACCGGAACGCGCGCCAGGAACTCAGCGCACGGAACTCCAGGCTTGGTGACCCTCGCCCCGCTGCCGACCGGATAGGCCAACCCCTCCGCCCATCGGCCTTGTGCCCGCCCCCAGCCTCGAGCGAAAGCGCCGCCCGGCGCCTTCCTCCGATCCGCAGGTCCCTCCGGGCGCCGATCAGGCGCGCCGACTCCTCTCTCCTTCGAGCCCCCTCACTGATCTCATGAAGTTCAACGGAACTCTCCTGTACGCGACCGTCCTGGGACTCGCTTTCGGCGCGAGCGCGTGCTCCGGAGGCGGCGGCGGCAGCGGCTCCTCCGGCGGCTCCACCGGCGGCAGCTCGAAGATGTTCATCGTCTCGTGCTCGCTCGGCTGCAGCTCCGGCCAGGCGGGCGCGCAGATCAACTGCGGTCCGAACGCGATCTTCGTCAACGAGGAACTCGTCGTCGAGTTCTCGCAGGCGGTCAACCTGTCGACCGTCACGAAGTCGACGTTCAAGGTCGTCAACCTCGCGACCGGCAAGACGCCGATCGGCTCGTACTCGCTCGACCCGGGCAACCCCAAGCGCCTGATCTTCCGCCCGCAGGTCACGTTCGATTCGAGCGGCAACCCGATCTTCGGCCTCGACCAGGGCGCCTCGTACCAGATCGACATCCCGGGTTCGGTCCAGAACCCCGGCGTCGCGCACATCAAGAGCACGGTCGGCCTCGACAACTCGTCGCGGATGTTCTGCACGGTCGTCGCCAGCAAGGGCATCAACGACGCGGTGCCGGGCAAGCCGTCGGTCACGACGACCGTCGACAAGGTCACGAGCTACGACCTCAGCGGCAACCCCGACGGGTTCGAGTTCGACGTGCTCGCCGACGGCGCGGTCGACGTGTTCCGCGACACGCTGATCACGCTGACGTTCGACGACGTGATGAACCCGGCGACGCTGGTCAACCCGGTCACCGGGCTCTCGCCGACGATCTCGGTGCTCGTCGATCCGGACGGCGACGTCACGGACTCGACGGACCAGACCGAGCTCTCGGGCGTCTACCAGATCAACATCGACCAGGGCTCGCTGCAGACGATCGTCAAGTTCACGCCGTCGGGCGGCCTGCCGTCGGCCGGCACCGGCGTCCTGCCGCGCCGCATCGTCGTCAAGACGCCGGCGACGATCCTCGACCTCGGCAGCAACTCGCTCGAGAACTTCGGCTCGATCTCGTTCGTGCCCGAGCTGATCATCTTCGGCGAGACGCTGATCCCCGACGGGACGGGCGAGCAGTTCACGCAGAACAACAACGAGGACACCGCTCGCTCGGGCGCGCTGTGGGGCAGCGGCGGCCTGCGCCCGGGCACGGGCGGCGGCTCCGGTCGGCTCGGCGACCTCGTCGTCACCAGCGGTGACACGCTCACGCTCAGCACGACGTCGCAGGTGCTGAACGGCACGTCGAGCGGCGGCGGCATCGAGGGCGTGGGCGGCATCCAGCAAGTCGTGGCCGTCGGTTCGACGGATCCGGTGCCGGGCACCGTGCACACCGAGACGATCACGGACGGCATCTACGAGTTCGCGAGCGTGCGCGTCGACACCGCGTCGGTGCTGCGGCTCACGGGCGACAAGGCGGCGCGCGTGTACGCGCGCGGCGAGATGCAGGTGCGCGGTCTGATCGACGTGACCGGCAGCTCGCCGATCGAAGACACGACCGGTCAGAACGGTCACCAGAGCTGGGCCTCGAGCACCGACACGGCCGGCCAAGCACTCAGCAAGACCGGCGGCGTCGGCGGCGTCGGCGGCGCGGGCGGCGGCGCGGGCGGTCGCGGCGCCGACCGCGACGACAACACGGGTCAGACCTCGCTGCTCAACATGACCGGCACCGCGAAGGGGATCCTGAATCCCGGCGCGGTGATCGACGGCGCCCCGGGTCAGGGCATCGGCGGGGGAGCCTCCACGCTCGGCGGCGGCGGCGGTGGCCAGCACTGGCCGCCGATCATGCCGACGACGAACCTGCCTCCGCCCGACGCGAGCTTCCTCGGGTTCCAGAACCAGTTCTTCTACGACATCATCGGCGTCTGCGACCTCGTCGGCGGCATCGGCGCGGGCGGCGCGTTCGCGACCGACGGCACGAGCGGCACGAACCACGCGCCGTCGGAGATCCTGAACATCGGCACGCTGGTGCCGTTCCTCTACCCGCCTCCGGCGACGGTCGGCAGCGCGGCTTCGATCGATCCGAGCTTCAAGAACCTCGATCCCGAGCTCGGCAAGTTGGTCGGCGGCGCGGGCGGCGGCGGCGGCGGCTGCGGCCTGACGTTCATCAAGCCGATCTTCGGCTCGTTCTACGCGAACAACCTGCTCGAGTACTACTCGCACAGCGCGGCCGGCGGCGGCGGCGGCGGCGGCGCCGTGCAACTGCAAGCGGGTCGGCGCATCCAGGTCGACGGCTTCATCGACGCGAGCGGCGGCTCGGGCGGCGACTACGTCCCGCTCGCGCTCCCGACCGGCTTCGACCCGCGCGCCGCGGCGCGTCCGGGCGGCGGCGGCGCGGGCGGCGGCGTGCTGATGCAGGCGGGCGACGTGGCGATCGCCGACACGCCCGGCCGCGTGACGGTCGCCGGCGGCGGCGGCGGTCTCGGCGATTTCGGCACGACCGGCGGCCGCGGCGGCGCGGGCTTCGTGCGCGTCGAGACGGCCACGCTGCTCGACCTCGAGCAGCTCGCGGCCAAGGTCGCGCCGTACGAGCCGAGCCAGCCGACCTACGGCGGCGCCGACTCCGACCTGATCCTCTCGACCGGCCTGTTCGGCACGAAGTTCATCGGCCCGACCGCCTACTCGGGCGCGCAGTCGTGCTGGCTGCGCCCGGACGGCAACTACTTCCTGCTCGAGTTCGCCGAGGACGACTTCGGCGGTCCGGGCACGGCCGACGACGAGTACGGCTGGAGCATCGACGTCGCGACGAACGTCCCCGGCTTCCCGCTGCTCGCGTGGCGCGAGCCGCTGGCGCTGCTCGGCGGCATCTCGCTCGAGGATTTCCTCGGCTCCGACCTGAAGGGCGCCACCAAGAGCCCGGTCGTCGTCCGCTTCCAGGGCGCGCGCGCGGTCAAGTCGACCGACAACCTCTGCTCGATCGACGCGACCGACCCGAACGGCCCGGTGCTGCCGGAGTCGGTCACGGGTTGGGTGCGCCACCCGGCGGAGCTCAACGAGTACTTCAGCTACCTGACGGCGGGCGAGGCCGCCAAGCTGCGCTCGAACATGATCCGCTTCCAGATCGTGTTCGACCGCACGACGGGCTTCTACCCGAACCTGTTCTTCGGGGTCACGAACCTGAAGGTCCGCGCGACGCCGAACTAGCGCACCGCCGGATCCGCAGGGTCCTCCGCGTGGGCTCCGCCTCCTCTCCGGATGCGGAGCCCGCGCCGTTTCCAGCGACGAATCCCATGCGCCGTACCCGCAGTTCCTCGACGCAGCGCGCAACGAGCGCGACCGCCGCGTGGGTGTGTGCGCCGTGGATCGTCGCGGCACCCGACCGCGTGCTGCGCGACGCGGCGCTGCTCGTGCGCGGCGGCCGCGTGCAGCGGATCGCGACGGGTGCGCGCGCGCGCGCGGCGCGCGGCGAGCGCGGCGCGCTGTGCTTCGACGGCGTCGTCACCGCGGGACTGGTGAATGCGCACGCGCACCTCGAGCTCGGCTGGGCCGCGGGCAAGCTGCGCGCGGGCGCGTCGATGCCGGAGTGGATCGCGGCGCTGCTCGCGCTGCGCGGCGCGCTCGACGGCGCAGCGCTCGCGGCCGCGCAGGCGCGCGCGACCGCGGACGGCTGCGCGGAACTCCTGCGCAGCGGCTGCACGCAGGTCGGCGACATCC
>SCVU01000780.1 GCA_004296785.1 Planctomycetota bacterium | reverse complement strand
CGCGGAGCTCGACGTTGCGAAGCCGTGCAAGGCGACGCGCTACGCGTTGCGCGACGGCGAGTCCGCGCGGCTGACGCGCGCCGCGCGCTTCGCCGCGCACGCCGACGACGCGCAGCGCGCGTGGCTGCACTCGGAGTTCGCGTTCGAGCGCAACGGCTGCGGCGCGTGCCACGCGCGCGCCGGCGACGGCGGCATTCCGTACGAGCAGCGCGTGTACTTCCGTTCCGAGTACGAGGAGACCGATCTCGGCGACGAGGGGCGACTGCCGCCCGAGCTCGCCGGCGTCGGCGCGAAGCTGCACGCGAGCTGGATCCAGCACGTGCTCGACACCGGCGCGCGCGCGCGGCCGTACTTGCGCGCGCGGATGCCGGTGTATCCGAAGGCCGCCGTCGCCGGCCTCGGCGAGGCGTTCGCGCGCGCCGAGGGCGTCGAGCCCGGCACCGACGCGCGTGAGCCCGAGTGCAGCGACGCGTCGGCGCGCATCGGCCGCGACCTGCTCGGCCGCGACCAGCTCTCGTGCATCGCGTGCCACCTGTACAAGGACTTCCCGCCGAACGGCTCGCCCGGTCCCGCGTTCGAGCACTTCGGCGAGCGCTTGCGCTACGAATGGTTCCGTTCGTTCGCGCCCGATCCGTCGCGCGCGAAGCCCGGCACGCGGATGCCGACGTTCGGTCAGGCGGGCAAGAGCACGCTGACGAAAGTGCTCGCGGGCGACATGCACGCGCAGGTCGATGCGATGTGGTGCTACTTCGCGCTCGGTGCGGATGCGCCGGTGCCGCCGGGGGTCGAGAAGACGCGCAGTCTCGATGTCGTCGTCGGCGACAAGCCGATCGTGCTGCGGACGTTCCTCGAGCAGGCGGGCGCGCGCGGGATCGCGGTCGGCTTGCCGAATGGATTCAGCTACGCCTACGACGCGGCCGCGTGTCGGCTCGTCGATGCATGGAAGGGCGCGTTCCTCGACGCAAGCGGCCCGTGGGCCGATCGCGGCGGCAACGAGGCGGGCGGGCAAGGGACGAAGCTGTGGAAGGCGCCGGACGGACCGGCGATCGTGCTCGGTCGGTTGCCCGACGCGTGGCCCGAAACGTCCGAGTGGGAGTGGAAGGGCTACTCGCTCGATGCGCAGGGCGAGCCCGTGTTCGCGGCCGCGCGCGGCGGAGTGACGCTGCGCGAGCGCTGCGAGGGTCAGCTGTCGCCTCACCCCGTGCTGCGCCGGCACTTCGAGCTCGCTGGACTCGCGCCGCACGCGCGCGTCGCGTTCCGCGCGGATCGCGACGGCGAGCTGAAGGTGCACGTGCTCGAAGGCGGATTCGTCACGCTCGAGCTCAGCGGAACAGGAGCTCCAGAGAGCTCGAACGAGGTCGAGGGGATTGCGCGCATCGTGTCCCGCGAGAACGGAACGTACTGCGAGCTCGAAGCACGCGCCGACGGCAGCGTGTCGTTCGCATGGGAGGTGCAGCTGTGATCGCGCTCGCGCTCTTGCTCGCACTCGCTCCGCAGGATCTCGTCGGCAAGGCGCCGTACGCAAAGCACGCGACGCGCGAAGCGACCGAGGCGGCGATGTTCGACGCGCTGCGGCCGGGCCGCGCGGCGTTCGGCGACTTCTGGTTGCTCTCGCCGTTCGATTACGCCGGCCACGGCAAGAACGACCTCGCGCGCCATCGCGGGCCGGAGGACGAGCTCGCGCGCTGCGTCGCGAACGGCGCGGGCCCCGACCTCGCGAAGGCGTGGCCCGGCAAGGCCGGCGTCGAAGCGCGCTGGCAGAACCTCGGCGCGCAGGCGGACAAGCGGATCGACCTGCGCGTGCACGGTCAGGGCCCGAAGCAGGGTGAGAAGCGCGTCCCGC
>SCVU01000779.1 GCA_004296785.1 Planctomycetota bacterium | reverse complement strand
CGAGCGCGGCGTCGAGCCGCGCGCGGTCGATCGGACCGGAGGCCGCGACGCAGGCGCGCTCCGGATGCAGGTGCTTGCGCGCGACTTCGAGCACGTCGTCGGCGCTGACCGCGCGGAAGCTGGCGACGAGCCGCTCGAGGTGGTCGTCGCCCAGGCCGAACAGCTCGGCCGACAACAGGTACTGCGCGCGCTCGCTCGAGCGCTCGAACGACAGCGCGTACGAACCGACGAGGTAGTCCTGCGCGAGCCGCAGCTCGTCCGGCGCGACCTTCGCGTCGCGGATGCGCGTGATCTCCTCGAGGAAGCCGCGCAGCGCGGGCTCGACGTTCTCCGGCGCGGTGCCGATGTACGCGGTGAACGCGCCCGGGTAGCGGCTGGCCGACGCGTGGATCGACGCGTTCACCGCGTACGCGAGACCCTGCTCGTCGCGCAGCCTGCGCGCGATGCGATTGGTGAAGCCGTGTCCGGTGCCGAGCACGTGGTCGAGCACGACGAGCTTCGCGTAGTCGGGGTGCGTGTAGCGCACGCCGAGGTGGCCGAAGTAGACGTGCGTCTGCTCGCGCTGCATTCGGTGCGCGGCGATGCGGCGCTCGAGCTGCGGGTACGGACCGTCGCGCAGCTCCTCCGCGGCGCCGGCGTCGAACGAGCGGAACTCGCGCTGCACGACGCGCACGACCTCGCGCGGATCGACGTCGCCGCACACGACGAGCGTCGCGCGCTTGCCGCCCCAGGTGCGGGCGTGGTGCGCGCGCAGGTCCTCGACGCGGATCCGCTGCAGCGATTCGACCGTGCCCGACTGCGGCCGACCGAGGAAGTGCGCGCCGTACACGAGCTCGCGGAACGACTTCGACGCGCGCGCCGCCGGATCGTCGGCCTCGACGCGCAACCGCTCGACGACGCGCGCGCGCTGGCGCTCGATCTTGTCGGCGGGAAAGCGCGGTGCGCACGCGAGCTCGGCGAGCAGCGACACGAGCAGCTTCCAGTCGCCGCCGGCGATCGCGCCGTTCAGTCCGAACGCGTCGCCCGCCAGCACGCCGCCCGCCGGCTCGAGCAGCGCCGCGATCTCTTCGTCGCTGTGCGAACGCGTGCCCTGGTCGAGCGTCGCGCCGACGAGGAACGCGAGCCCCTCCTTGCCCGCCGGCTCGTCGCCGATCGCGCCGCGCACGTGCAGCAGCGCCGCGACGACCGGCGCGCCCGCGCGCGCCGACACGCACACGCGCATCCCGTTGTCGAGCTGGCTGCGCACGACGGGCAGCCGCGGGATCGGCAGGTCGACGAGCGGCTTCATCGCGTGCGTACTCGCCCCCGTGCTCGCGGCTTCGGCGTGGCCGGGCCGGGCAGCGACTCGCCGATCGCGCAGCGCTCCGGATCGAGCACGGCCTGCGCGACCGCGCGCAGCTCGCGCGGGCCGAGGCCGCGGTAGCGCGCGCCGCCGTCGAAGCACTCGCGCCAGTCGTGATCGACGCCCTCGACCGCAAGCTCCTGCGCGAGCGAGGAGATCGACTCGCACTCGAACGCCTCCGACGAGCGGATCAGCGCGAGCGCGCGCGCGAGCTCGTGCGCGCCGATCGGCTCGTTGCGCAGCCGCGCGAGCTCCTGCTCGATCGCGCGCTCGAGCGTCGCGACCTCGACGCCTTCGGATGCCTCGGCGAGCACCCACAGCAAGCCGCTGTCGACGCGCGTGTCGTTGCTGACGGAGACCCACACGGCCAGGCGCTCGTCGTACACGAGGCGCTTCTGCAGGCGCGACAGGCGCCCGGCGCCGAGCACCGTCGACAGCACGTCGAGCGCGCGATCCTCGCGCGTGCCGACCTTGCAGGTGTGGAACGCGAAGCACAGCCGCCGCGCCGCGTCGGGCCAGCGCTGCACGATCCGCGTGCGCGCGCCGCTCGGCGCGGCGAACGCGGCGCGGCGCGGCGCGCTCGCGTGCCCGTGGACCCCGCGCCGCCCGAGGTGCCGCTCGGCGGCGCGCAGCGCGCTCGCGCGGTCGACGTCGCCGGCGACGACGAGCAGCGCGTTGTCCGGCCGATAGTGCGTGCGGTGGTACGCGCGCATCGAGTCCGGCGTCGCGCCGCGCAGCGTGTGCTCGAAGCCGATGATCGGACGGCCGTACGGGTGGTGCGGGTGCAGCACCGCTTCGACGCGCCGCATCAGCACGCCCCACGGATCGTCCTCGCCCATCGCGAGCTCCTCGAGCACGACGTCGCGCTCGGCGTCGAACTCCGCGGGCTCGAGCAGCAGCGCGCGCATGCGGTCGGCCTCGATCGCGAGCGCGGCCTCCCAGCGATCCGCCGCGAGCTCGAACCAGTACGCGGTGTGGTCGTGCCCGGTGAACGCGTTGTTGGAGCCGCCCAGGCGCGCG
Source organism: Planctomycetota bacterium (assembly GCA_004296785.1). Taxonomy (GTDB): domain Bacteria; phylum Planctomycetota; class UBA1135; order UBA1135; genus GW928-bin9. The sequence continues at coordinate 4,635 of SCVU01000779.1, read as the reverse complement.
GTCTCGCCGTCGATCGCGCCCTTCCCGTAGTGCGGCGAGCCCTTGAACATCATGTGCTCGAGGAAGTGCGAGAGCCCGGCCTCTTCCTCGCGCTCGTCGCGCGCGCCGACGCGGTAGCACAGCACGGTCGCGACGATCGGATCGCTGTGGCGCTCGGCGACGAGCACGCGCAGTCCGTTCGCGAGCCGCTGTTCGCTGCACTCGGCGCCGCCGAGCCGGATCGAATTGCGCTGCGTTCGCGTCAAGCGCGACGACCTCCGCCGAAGCGCGAGCGCGCGCCGCCGCGACCGGCGCCTCCGCGGCCCGCGCCGCCACTCCCGCGACTCGCGCCGTCGCCTCCGCGGCCCGCGCGATCGCCTCCGCGGCCCGCTCCTTCACCGCCGCGGCTCGCGCCGTCGCGACGCGCGTCGCTGCCGCCCTTGCGTGCGCCGCGCCGGAAGCGCTGGCCGGGCCCGCGCTTCTTCTGCAGCCGCTCCAGGCGCGGGTTCTCCGCGCCCGAGGTCGCGGGATCGAGCAGCGCGTCGATCTCGTCGCGCCGCAGCGGCCGCCACGAACCGATCTTCAGTCCGCGGTCGTTGAGCGAACCGAGCCGCGAGCGGTGCAGCCGCGCGACCTTGTGCCCGACCGCGGCGAAGATGCGGCGCACTTCGCGGTTGACGCCCTCGTTGATCGTCACCTCGAGCTGCGAGAGCTTCTCGGTGCGCTTCAACACGACGACGCGCGCGCCGCCGGTCACGCCCTCGGCCAGGCGCACGCCCTGGCGCACGCTCTGCAGCGCGTCGTCGGGCACGAAGCCCGGCAGCTTGACGAGGTACGTCTTCGGCACGCCGTAGCGCGGGTGCATCACGCGGTTGGCGAGCTCGCCGTCGTTGGTCAGCAGCAACACGCCGGTCGTGTCCTCGTCGAGGCGCCCGACGCTGTAGATGCGACCCTTGTCGCGGTCGTCGATCAGATCGATCGCGCGCGGCCGGTTCTCGAGCACGTCGCTCGTGCAGAACACGCCGCGCGGCTTGTTGAGCAGGTAGTACTTCTTGCGCACCGGCCGCGCGCCGACCGGCGAGCCGTCGACTTCGACGCGGCTCGCGACCGGATCGACCTTCGTGCCGAGCTCGCGCACGGTCTCGCCGTCGACGCTCACGTGGCCCGAGGCGATCAGCTCGTCGCACTTGCGGCGCGAGGCGACGCCCTGGTCGGCGAGCCACTTGTTCAGACGCACGGTCGCGCCGTCGCTGTCGCGCTCGGGTTTCGGTTGGGGAAAGGCCTTCATGTCAGATGCGCTTCATTTCAGGCTCGATAGAGCACTTGGATCAGCTCGAGGCCGCCAGTGTCGGGCTCGACGTAGTGGTAGTCGAGCGCGGCGGGCACGAGCCACACGTCGCCGGGCCGCAGCGCGCACGCGGCGCTCGATCCGCGCACCGTCAGGCGGCCGCTGCCGCGCAGCGCCGAGTAGATCTGGAACTGGCCGTTGGTCGACAGCCGCGTCGTCGCGTGGATCGCGAGCGCGTTCAGCGCGAAGCTCTGCGTGCGCGCGAGCGGCGCGCGGCCGTGGCCGCGGCCGGTGTCGTCGTAGCGCGGCTCGAGCGGCGCGCGCTCGGGCGCGCCGAACTGTGCGACCGCGAGCGCCTGCTCGACGTGCACCGCGCGCGGCTTGCCGTCGTCGCCGACGCGTCCGAAGTCCCACAGCCGATACGTCGTGTCGGAGTTCTGCTGGACCTCGAACAGCACGAGTCCCGCGCCGTGCGCGTGCACGGTGCCGCCGGGGATCAGGTAGCACTGACCGGGGCGCGCCTCGTACGCGTTCAAGAGCCCGAGCAAGTCGGGACCGCCGAGCGCCGCGCGCAACTGCGCGGGCGTGACCTCGGGCTTGAGTCCCGCGTAGATCAGCGCGCCCGGATCGGCGGCGAGCACGATCGCCGCCTCGCACTTGCTCTCGCTGTCGCCGCCGACGCGCCGCGCGCCGGCCTCGTCGGGGTGGACCTGCACCGACAGCGGCTGGCGCGCGTCGAGGTGCTTGACGAGCAGCGGGAAGCGGCCGTGCGCGTCGGCCGGCGCCTTGCCGAGCAAACGCTCGCCGGAGCGCTTCATGATCTCGCGCAGCGTCGGTGCGCGGCCGCCCGCGCCGTTCGTCGCGAGCACCGAGTTGTGGTCGTCGCGATCGACGAGCTCCCAGCTCTCGCCGACGGGCCCGACGAGCGGCAGCGGGAAGCCCGGGCAGCGCTCGAGTTCGCGACCACCCCAGACCTTGTTCAGGAGGATGCGGTCGAACCGCAGCGGTTGGTCGAGTTCGGCGCTCAATCGGCGCACCAGTCTACGCGCACGGGCGCCGTGTTCCGCTTGCGAGGGCTGACATCCGCGCGGCGACTTGCTCCACTGCTCGCGTGTGGTGCCTGTCGGGACCCGAAGTGGCGTCGCTGGGACAATGGACATTCGGTTTCGTCAGCCTGTTGCTGCTGCCGGTGCTCGGCGTGCTCGCGCTGACGAAGCGCCGCGCGTCGCCCGGCCTGTCGTTCGCCAGCGCGGCGTGGGCCGCGTTCGGCGCGGTCGTGTTCGTCGCCGGACCGCCGGCGTGGCTCGTCGGCACGGCCGGCGCGCGGACGTTCTGGCTGCGCTGGGCCGTCGGGCTGTTCCTGCTGCTCGCGATCACCGCCGTCGCGCGGCTGCGCGAGCGCAAGAAGTCGCGCGTGTGGATCGAGCTCGGCCTCGCGCTGATGGCGGTGCTCGCGTTCGCGCGCGGGTTGTGGCTGTTCCTCGATCGCTTCGCGGGCTGAACCCGCCCGTACGCGCATGACCGAAACGCCCGACGCTGCGCGGCCCGACGATCGGCCGTCCGAAGGCGGCGCGCTGCGCAAGCGCCGCGAGCGCTACGCGGGCACGCATCCGCGGCGCTACGAGCACAAGTACAAGGAGCTCGCGGCGGATCCGGCGGCGCTCGAGAAGGTGCGCGCGCGCGGCATGACGCCGGCCGGCACGCACGTGCCGATTCTCGTCGACGAGCTGCTCGAGGCGCTGCACCTCGCGCCGGGCGCGCGCGGCGTCGATGCGACGCTCGGCTACGGCGGCCACGCCGAGCGCGTGCTCGCCGCGATCGCACCGGGCGGCGAGCTCGTCGGCATCGACGTCGATCCACTCGAGCTCGAGCGCACCTCGGCGCGCCTCGCGGCGCTCGGACACGTCGCGCCGACGCTGCGCGTGCAGCGCACGAACTTCGCCGCGCTCGCAAGAACGCTTGGCGAGATCGGCTGGTCGGACGGCGTCGACTTCGTCTACGCGGACCTCGGACTGTCGTCGATGCAGATCGACACGCCGGGCCGCGGCTTCAGCTTCAAGCGCGACGAACCGCTCGACATGCGGATGAACCCGGCGCGCGGCAAGCCGGCGGCCGAGTGGCTGGCGCGCGTCGACGCGGCGGAGCTCGAGCGCGTGCTCGCCGAAAACTCCGACGAGCCGCGCGCGCGCGAGATCGCCGCCGCGCTGACCGCGCGCATGCGGCGTCCGACGACGACGCGCGCGCTCGCGGAGGAGATCGCGGCGGCGCTGCGCAGCCGACTCGACGATGCGGAATGCGCGGACGCGGTGCGCCGCGTGTTCCAGGCGCTGCGCATCGAGGTCAACGACGAGCTCGGCGCGCTCGACGCGCTGCTGCGGCAGTTGCCGGGCGCGCTGAGGAGCGGCGGCCGCGCGGCGATCCTGTCGTTCCACTCGGGCGAGGATCGCCGCGTGAAGAAGGCGTTCGCGGCGGGGTTGCGCGAGGGCACGTATCGCGCGACGAGCGACGAGCTCGTGCGGCCGAGCGCAGCCGAGCGCCGCTCGAACCCGCGCTCCGGTGCGGCGAAGCTGCGCTGGGCCGTGCGCGCCTGAGCGCAGAGCGAGCCGAACAGCGCGATCAGCGCGCCGCGAGCAGCCGCCGCGCTTCCGCCCGCGCCGTCGCCTGATCCGCGCCGCCCGCGATCATGTCCGCGATCTCGCGCTCGCGCGCGTCGCCGGCCAGCGCATCGACCTGCGTGCTCGTGCGACCCGCGCGCACCGCCTTCGCGACCTTGATGTGCACGTCGGCCGCCGCCGCGATCGCCGGCAGGTGCGTCACGCACAGCACCTGATGCCGTTGACCGAGCTCGCGCATGTGCTTGGCGACCTTCGGCCCGAGGCGCCCGCCGACGCCGGCGTCGATCTCATCGAACACGAGCGTGCGGCCGCTCTCGCGCGCCGACAGCACCGAGCGCAGTCCGAGGAACACCCGCGCGGCCTCGCCGCCGGACGCGACGTGCCGCAGCGGCCGCGCGGGCTCGCCGGGATTCGCGGCGAGCAGGATCTCGGCGCGGTCGAGGCCGTGCTCGCCGAAGCGCTCGGTGTCGGGCGCGTCGGCGAGCGCGCGCGGCGCGAGCTCGATCGAGACGGCGGCCTTCTCGAGGCCGAGCTCGGCGAGTGAACGCACGAGCTCGCGCTGCAGACCTGGGACGAGCTTCGCGCGGCGCTCCGAGAGCTGCGCGCCGAGCTTCGCGAGCGCCGCGCGCGCCGCCGCGAGCTCGCCCTCGAGCGCCTCGCTCGATTCCTCCGCCTGCTCGAGCCGCGCGACCTCGCCCGCGATCTCGTCGCGCCGCGCCGCGAGCTCGTCGGCGCGCAGCGCGTGCTTGCGCT
>SCVU01000778.1 GCA_004296785.1 Planctomycetota bacterium | reverse complement strand
CGAGCTCGCGCTGCAGGCTCGGGCGCCGTTCCGAGCGTGCCCGCGAGTACGCGGCGACCAGCGCGCGCGCGGTCGGACCCTTCTGCTCGGGGACCTGCGAGCCGATCGACGCGAGCGCGCCCGCCGCGGCGAACGCGACGAGGTTCTCTCCGTCGTACAAGAGATCCGACAGCGGCCGCACCGACTCCGCATCGTGCAGCGCGCCGAGCGTCGCCGCGCACTGCGCGCGCACGCCGGCCATCTCGTCGGCCAGCGCCTCGCGCAGGCTCGCCGCGAGCTCCGGATCGCGCGCGCCGCCGCTCTGCGCGGTCGCGATTCGCTGCAGCGCGAAGGCCGCGTTGTTGCGCGTCCAGCTGTCGCGGTGCGTGCGCAGCACGTACGCGATCTCGGCCGTCGGCGTGTCCGCGGCGCCGAGGACGCCCAGGCCGAGCAGCGCATTGCTGACGACGTGCGAATCGGGATCGGTCAGCGCCGCGAGCAGCGCCGGCTGCGCCTGCGGCATGCCCGAGAAGCCCAGGCCGACCGCGGCGATCGCGCGGTTGCGCGGCGGGCCGCTCTCGAGCTGCGCGACGAGCTCGTCGACGCGCCGCTTCGTGTCGTACTGCAGCGTCTGCTCGAGCAGGTTCTGCGTGTGCAGCTCGGACTCGGTCCGCGCGTCGAGCTTGAGGTTCGACCACGCGCGCACGCGCTCGTCGATCTTGTTGAGGAAGTAGCCGATCGAGTCGCCCTGCTGGGCGCCGCCGGAGGACGTCGCGCGGATCCCGTCCGGCTCGCCCGCGGCCTGCGCGGCCGCGGCGCGGCCGAGCGTGGACTTGTCGGTTTGCGGACTGCTGCACGCCGGCAAGCACGCCGGAACGAGCGCCAGGACGAGCGCGAGGGGCCAGGAGATGCGCATGGGTGGAGGCAGTCGACGACGCACAGCCTGCGCTCTTCCGCCGCAGCCCGCCAGTGCGCGCGGAATGCGCGCCGAGACACTGGAATCGAATCGGCTCCGCCGACCACAATCGCCGCTCGTGTCGCCGCCAGCTCCCTGGTTGATCCTCGTTCTGGCGGGAGTCCTGGCGCAAGTCGCGGCGCCGCAGAGCGCGCGCAACCTCGCGCTGCTGCCGCGCACCACGCCGCAGCGACAGCCGGCGAGTCCGACGGCCGCGCCGCAACCGGCTTCGGCCGCCGCCGCGGCGCCGCGCAGCACCGCCGCGCAGAGCGCGACGCCGCAAAGCGCGGCCACGCAAAGCGCAGCAAAGCAGGGCGCAGCACCGCAGAGCGCGGCGACGCCGCTCGCAGCCGCGCAGGAGACGGCGCCGAGCTCCGCGACCGCGCCGCGCACGCCGCTGCCGCTGCCAGCGCCGGCGCTCGTGGTCGACCGCGGACCGGGCGAGCTGCCGCTCGCGATCCCGCGCGACGAAGAGCTCGAGTTCATCGTGCACGTCGAGTACGGCGTGATCGCGGCGGACCTCGGCCACGTTTGGCTGAAGAGCGGCGTCAAGCCGTACCGCGCGTCGCTGATCGTGCCGCGCGGCGAGTCCGAGGCCGAGCAACCGCCGAAGGAAACCGGCTGGATCCAGGCGCGCGCGAAGGGCGGCAACTTCGCGTACGAGAGCGACACGACGCTGACCGCCTGGCACCTGCCGCAGGTCTGGCCGCGCCTGCGCTTCCTGCACGAGCAGCGCGGCTCCGAGGAGCGCACGTTCGAGCTGCTCGTCGGCACGAAGGACGGCGACGCGCGCGCGAGCCTGCGCAAGGACACCGACAAGGGCGCGCCGCGCGGCACGCGCATCTGGAAGGACGCGACCGAGCGCAAGGTGCCCGCCGCGGCGATCGACATGGTTTCCGCCGGCTACCTGTCGCGCCAACTGTTCACCGGCGGCGCCGACGAGATCAAGACGACGCTGATCGACAAGCACAAGGTCTGGGACGTGCGCATGAAGAAGGGCAAGCGCATGGTGCTGCAAGTCGACGCCGGTCGGTTCGACGCGGTCGAGCTCGAGATGACGACGACGCGACCGGCCAGCGAGCCGGTGCCGAAGGACGCCAGCGACGCGCAGTTCCAAGGGCCGTTCGGCATCCACGGCAATCTGCGCATCTTCCTCGAGGCGTCGACCGGCGTGCCGCTGCGCTTCGACGGGATCGTGCCGCTCGGGATCCTCGGCGATCTGCGCGCCGAGATCCGGCTCGTGAAGTATCGGGGGACGCCCGCGGCGTTCGCGCCGAAGGCCGCGCCGGCGCAGAACGAAGCTGCGCGCTAAGCGTTGCGATCGCGGCGGCGGCGTTCGCGCTCGATCACAGGCCCTTCCACGCGAAGCGCGTGACCGTGCCGCCCGCGTCGACCCAGAACGAGCGCGAGACCACGCGCCGCTCGTAGTCGAACGGACCGCCCCAGCCGTACGGCGCGTTCGCCGGCATCCAGCACGGTCCGATGATGCCGTTGTAGCGCGCGCCCTGCGGGATGAAGACGTAGTTCGGCGACGCGTCGAAGCGCTGCTCGAACCAGGTCAGGATCTGCCCGCCCTGTCCGTCGGGAAGCGTCTGCTGCGGCGCGCCCCACTCGGCGATCAGGTCCGACACGCTGCGGCCGACCCACGGCGCCATCCGCTCGTCGACTTGCTGGGTCGCGCAACCACCGCTCGCGAGCGCGCACGCGAGCGGCGCCAGCGCCGCGACGGACGCGAGCGCGAAGCGGGCACAGCTCGTGCGCAGCGCGTTCACGCCGCACCGACCTCGACGGGCAGGCCCGCCGCCTTCCACGCGCCGAAGCCGCCGGACAGATCGGCGACGTTGGTCAGGCCCGCGGCCTCCATCACGCTTGCGGCGATCATCGAGCGATAGCCGCCCGCGCAGTGCACGAGCAGTCGCCGGTCGCGCGGCAGTTCGTGCGCGCGTCGCGCGAGCTCGCCGAGCGGGATGTGCAGGCTGTTCGCGATGCTGCCGGCCGGCCGCTCGCCGCGCTCGCGCACGTCGAGCACGGCGCTGCCGGGCAGGCGGCGTTCGAGCTCGAACGCGGCCGCGTCGCGGCGCTCGGTGCGGCGCACGAGATCGGGCCGCGCGGTCAGCGCGCCGAAGCCGCCGTCGAGCACGCCGATCACGCGGTCGTAGCCGATGCGACCGAGGCGCAGCGCGCTCTCGCGCTCGCGCCCCGGCGCGCACAGCAGCACGAGCGGTTGCTGCGGCGCGACGAGCGCGCCGGCCCAGCTCGCGTACTTGCCCGACAGCCCGATGTTCAGGCTGCCGACGAGGTGCCCCGCCGCGTACTCGTCGGGCTCGCGCGTGTCGAGCACGAGCGCGCGTTCAGGGGCCGCGCCCGGCGCGGTGAGCTCGAGCACGCGCGCCAGCGGCAGCGGCGCGAGCGACTTCTCGAGGCTCTGCTCGAGCGTCGGACGCTGCGCGCGGTTCAGCGCGGCGTCGTAGCCGAAGTACGCGGGCGCGCTCGGCTGGTCCTGCGTGAGCTCGCGCACGAACGACTCCTCGTCGGTCGCGCGCAGCGCCCAGTTCACCGCGCGCTGCGCGCCCAGCGTCGCCGACAGCTCCTTGCTCATGTTCTTGCCGCACGCGGAGCCCGCGCCGTGCGCCGGGTAGACGACCACGTCGTCCGGCAGCGGCGCGATCTGCGTGCGCAGGCTCTTCCACAGCGCGCGCGCGAGCTGGTCGGCGCTGACGCCGCGGCTCGCCATCAGGTCCGGGCGGCCGACGTCGCCGATGAACAGCGTGTCGCCGGTCAGCAGCGCGCGCGGCGCGCCGGCGTCCGCGACCAGCAGGCAGATGCCCTCCGGCGTGTGGCCCGGCGTCTCGAGCGCGGTGATCGACAGCGCGCCGCGCTCGATGCGCGCGCGGTCGGCCAGCGGTTCGTGCGCGAAGTCCGGCCGCGCGCGCGCGCCGATGTAGATGCGCGCGCCGACGCGCGCGGCGAGCTCGAGGTGGCCCGACACGAAGTCGGCGTGGAAGTGCGTGAGGATCACGCCCTCGATCGACAGGCCGCGCTCGCGCGCGAACTCGAGGTAGCGCTCGACGTCGCGCTGCGGATCGACGACGAACGCGGCGCGCGTCGTCTCGTCGGCGACGACGTACGACGCGTGCGACAGGCAGGGGAGATAGAACTGCTGCAGGATCATCGCTTGGCTCCGGGAGTCGCGCCCGACGCGGCGGGCTTGGATGCGGGAACGGCGCCGAGCGCGCGCACCGGCAGCGCGACGATCTCGGCTTCGTGCGGGCCCGCGCCGACGCGCAGGCGCGTGCCGGGCTCCTGGTGGCGGCGCTTGACGTATGCGAGCGCGAGTCCGGTGTCGAGCGCGAACGAGTACGCCCACGAGGTGACGAGCCCGAGCTCGCGCCACTCGCCGCCTTCCTGCCGCGACAGCGGCGTGCCGCGCGCGATCGGATCGTCGTGCGGCAACTTCACGCCGACGAGGCGCTTGTTGAGGCCGCCGTACGTGTCGATCTTCGCGACGACCTCTTGTCCGATGTAGCAGCCCTTGTCGAGCGAGAACGCG
>SCVU01000102.1 GCA_004296785.1 Planctomycetota bacterium | reverse complement strand
CGGGCTCATACGCGCTTCTGCCACTTCTTCGCCTCTTCGACCGCTTCGAAGATCGACAGGTTGTCGATCGGCGCCGCGTTGTCGACGATCCCGCGCAGCGCGTTGATCGCGGCGATCTTGAGCCCGCCGTCGACCTCGTCGAGGAACGGCCGGATCAGCGGCACCGCGGTCTCCTTCGCGCCGCACGGGCCGAGCATCTCGAGCGCTGCGACGCGCTTCGTGCGGTCCTCGTGCTTGAGGAACGGCGCCAGGAAATCGGTCGCCTCCTTGCCGCGCACCGGCACGAGCGCGACGGTCAGCTCGTTGCGCCGCGGCATCCACTGCTTGCACGCGCGCTCGTGCAGCTCGGCCAGCCCGGCGATCGAGCCGGTCGACGCGCAGCACAGCGCTGCCGCGTAGCGCTCGTCCGGCGCGAGCGGCGGCGGCTTCGTCTTCTTGTTCGGATCGGGCTTCGTGAACGCGAGCGCCTTCTCCGCGTCCTCGCGCAGCGCCGCGTCGGGGAACGCCGCGACGCGCAGCAGCGCGAACTCGCGCACCGCGGGCAGCTTCGACGTGAACTCCTTGGCGAGCAGCCGCGTGTGCTCGGGCTTGACGAGCTCGAGCAGCATCTGGCGCACGCGCTCGCGCGCCTCCTCGTTCGCTTCCTTCTCGAGCGCGGGCAAGAGCAGCGGGATCGCGGCGGCGCCGGCGTTGATCAGCGCGTCGTGTGCCTGCTGCTCCATCGCTTCCGTGTGCGCCTTGCGCAGGCGCTGCACGTCGGCCGCGAGCGTCTCGGCCTCCTTGCCGGTGTACACCGGCCATGCGGCGAGCTTCGGGCCCGACTCGGCGGCCGTCACGAGCGGCGGGAGCGGTGCCGCGGGTGCGACGGGTTGCTGGGTCGAAGACGCCAGCGGAAGCAAGGTCAGCAGAGCAAGTGAGAGGTGCGGTGCGCGCATGGGGCGAGGCCGCAGATCATAGTCCGGACGCGGGGGTTGGTTGCCCAGCTCCGCGCCGAGCTCAACCCCGCGCCGAGCTCAGCGCCGCATCGAGGCGAGCAACGGCTCCGCGGACGCCTGCAGCGCTTCGAACGCGGCCTTGCCCGACAGGCCGCGCCAGCCTTCGCCGATCGCGATCTGCGCGCACACGCCGCCGAGCGTGTTGCCCGGCCCCGGCAGCACGAGCCGGCGCGGTGCGTACTCGCGCAGCGCGACGCGCACCGATGCCGTGAAGTCGTAGCGCGTCGTGACCTGCGCGCCGAAGGTGTAATCGCGCAGCGCGTCGGGATCCGCGGACCACGGCGTGTGCAGGCGGCCCGCGCCGTCGACGAGCGGCGTGTGCGGCCGGGCGAACTCCAGCCCGCTCAACCGCTCGCGCGCCGCGTCCGCGACGCCCTGCAAGAGCGGCGTGTGATACGCGCCGTGCTGCAGCAGTCGGAACGGGTACGGATTGGCGCCGAGCTTCGCCTTCGGCAGCGCGGCGAGCAGGTGGCGCAGTCCGCCCTCGGTGCCTGCGAGCACGACGTACCCGCCGAGGTCGATCGA
>SCVU01000777.1 GCA_004296785.1 Planctomycetota bacterium | reverse complement strand
CCCGAGTGGGCGAACCTGTGCGCCGGCCTCGATCCGCTGCTCGCGCACGCGCGCGGCGCCGACGTGCGCATCGCGTTCGAACCCGAGCCCGGGATGTTCATCGAGCGGCCGGCGGGTTACGCCGAGCTCGTGCGCCGCCTCGGCGCGCGCGGCGCGGATCTCGGCCTGTGCCTCGACGTCGGCCACTGCCTGTGTACCGGCGATCTGCCGGTCTCGAAGGTGATCGCGCAGTTCCGCGACCAGCTCGTGCACGTGCACCTCGACGACATTCGCGCGGGCCGCCACGAGCACCTGATGTTCGGCGAAGGCGATCTCGACCTCTCCGACGTGTTCGGCGCGCTCTTGCAAACGAGTTACACGGGGCTCGCGGCGGTCGAGCTGTCGCGCGACAGTCACCGCGGCGCCGAAGCGGCCCGCATCGCGATCGAGCGACTCCGCTCGGCGGTGAGCGCAGGGAAGCCGCGGTCCGAAAAGGCGTCTTGATCCCTTTGACGCTCCGGAGGGAGAATCCGGATCGTGCCGTGCGCTCTCGCGTGGCACGCGGTCGATGAAACTCCGGAGGCACGATGACGGACTCGACACGGACCGAAGCGGAACTGCGCAACTGCCCGACGCGGGCCGATGGCGCGCCGGTGCGCATCGCGCAACGCATCCAGGTGCCGCAGTGCCAGGATCGCCAGCGCGGGCTGTATCACAAGTGCTTCACGTGCGAGCACGCGAACGGGCGTGAGCTCAACGGCCACACGCAGCTGCCGGCGCGGATGAACGGCCACGCGGTCCATGGGCACGCGACGAATGGCCACGCGACGAACGGGCACGCCACGAACGGCCACGCCACGAACGGCCACGCCACCAACGGGCACGCGACGAACGGCCGCGCGACGAACGGCCACAAGACGAACGGGCACGCGCGCAACGGCCACGCGCACGTCTAGCGCGCGCTACTCGAACAGGCGCTGCTCGCGCAGATAGCGGCGGAAGTACGCGGCGACCTCGGGGCTCGGGTGCAGCGGATCGCCCGGCGGATCCTGCAGCGGCCGCACGCCGGCCTCGACCGCGGCGCGCAGCGGGACCGAGAGGTCGAACGCGCGGATGCCGAGCTCTTCGAGCTGCGCGAGCGCGGCGTCGCGGCGCGCGAACACGAGCGGCGGCCACAGCGCCTCCTCGTACACGATCGGCAGCACGAGCACCGACAGCTTCACGTGATCGCGCGCGCAGGTGTCGCGCAGACCGGCCAGCGCGCCGCGGATGTAGTCGCGCACGATCGGCTCGCTGTCGTCGCGCCAGCGCCACGCGAGCCACGCGCGGTACAGCCACGCGTGCTTCATCAGCCACGGTTGGTAGTGACCGGGCGGACGGCTCGGGTGCACCGAGATCGCCCAGCCGCTGCGATCGATCCAGCACAGCGGCTGCACCTCGTAGTCGCCGAGGTGGAACACGAGCACGACGTGATCGGGCCGGCACTGCGACGCGTAGCGGCGAAAGTAGCCGAGCTCCTGCCACGTGTTGTACGACTCGACGCCGGCGTTCCAGTACTCGCGCCGCTCGTCGCCGAACTCCGCGCGCAGCGCCGCGACGATCTTGCCGCGCTTCGTCGCGGAGTCGCCGAGGAATACGACGCGCTCCACGCCGGGGCGTTTGTCGATCGAGTACGGGTTGTTGCGGATCCCGTAGCGGTCGTACTCGGGTCCGCCGAGCACCGGCACGAACGCGAGCTCGTCGTCGAGCGCGAACAGCCCGAGCTTCGGGTGCAGCGCTTCCCACGGCGGGTGCGGGGCCTCGAGCGCGACGCGCAGCAGGAAATCCGGCTGCACCGCGCGCAGCACGAGCTCCGCGGCGAGCACCGCGAACGCGGCGCCGAGGGCGCCGAGCAGCACGCGCGGGAGCAGGCGCGCGCGCAGGCTCGCCCGCGCCTCCGCCATCAGCGCGCCGCCGCGAGCAGCTCGGCGTCCGACAGCATGCGCGGCGTGCGCTTGGCGAGGTCGAGCACCTTCTGCACGCGCTCGTCGGTCGGATCGACGCCGAGCTTCTCGAGGCACCAGACGACGTTGCTCTTCCCGCTCATCGGGCCGACCTTGATCTTCTGCTCGAGGCCGAACAACTCCGCCGGCACGCCCGAGTACACGCGGTTGGCGAGCCAGTGGTCGCCCTTCTTGAACGCCTTGATCACCGCGGCGGCGTGCACGCCGGTGCCCGTCTCGAACGCATCGGTGCCCATGACCGGGTAGTTGCTCGGGATCGGGACGCCGGTCGCCTCGCTCGCGAGGCGGCAGTACTCACCGAGCTTCGACAGATCGTTGTCGATGCGGCCGTCGAGCTTGAGGTTGACGAGCAGCAGATCCATCTCGGTGTTGCCCGCGCGCTCGCCGATCCCGAGCGCGCACGCGTGGATGCGCGTCGCGCCGGCCTCGATCGCGGCGAGCGCGTTCGCGAGCCCTTGCCCGCGATCGCGGTGGCCGTGCCAGTCGATGCCGACGTCGGCGCCGAGCTCGTCGACGATCGTCTTCACGTACCGCACGAGCTTGCGCGCGCCGTCCGGCGTCGCGTGGCCGCACGTGTCGCACACGCACACGCGCTTCGCGCCGGCCTCGATCGCCGTCGCGTACAGCGCGCGCACGTGCTCGGGAGTCGCGCGCGTCGTGTCCTCGGTCACGAACATGCACGGCAGGCCGTTCTTCGTCGCGAACGACACCGCGTCGCGCACGAGGCCGAGCATCTTCTCGAACTCCCAGCCCTCCGCGTACTGGCGGATGGGGGAGGAGCCGATGAACGCGCACACCTCGACCGGCCGGCCGAGCTCCTGCACGAGGTCGACGATCGGCGCGATGTCCGACACGACCGTGCGGCACGCGACGTTCGGCGTGATCGACAGCGACTTCATCTCGCGGCACAGCGCGCGGATGTGCTCGCGCGCGCGGTCGCCGGCGCCCGGCAGGCCGACGTCGGCGGTGTCGATGCCGAGCTCGTCCATCAACTTGATCAGGCGGACTTTCTGCTCGAGCGTCGGGTCCTTCACGGACGGGCTCTGCAGGCCGTCGCGCAGCGTCTCGTCGTCGAACTGGATGCGCGCCGCCTTCGCGGGGGCGGCTTGGGGGGCGTTCCAGTCGTAAATGAGCGCGTCGCGAGAGGGGGTCGTCATGGTGGGGGGCGAGGGTGCGCATTCTAGGCGCGCGGGAGGGGGCTCACCGCAGCGCGCTCGGCGAACGCGCCGCGCTTATTGAAATATACGCGCAGACTTCAAGAATAGCTTCCCGTGCCGCGCCG
>SCVU01000101.1 GCA_004296785.1 Planctomycetota bacterium | reverse complement strand
GCGCCGATGTCGCTCTCCGCGCGGACCGGCACGCCGACCTACGCGCCCCGCCTGCTCGGCGCCGTGCGCGTGCACTACGCGGATGCGAAGCTCGGCCTCGACGCGTGGGAGAAGGTCGCGCTGCTCGCGCCGATCGAACTCGCCGGCGCCGCGAATCCGTGGGAGCAGGCGCGTGAGCTCGAGATCGCGAAGGTGTCGCTGAGCGCCGAACCCGCGCCGAACGCGCACTACTGCGAGCTCCCCGCGCTTGCGCAGCGCGACAAGACCTGGCCGCTGTGGTCGAAGGCGCTCCAATCCTGGCTCTACAGCTCGCGGCCACTCGAGCTCCACCGCTGCGCGGAGCTCAAGCTCGCCTCCAAGTCGGGCGAGAGCGAGAGCGAGTTCAAAGCGCGCGTCGCGCAGGCGCTGCGCGAGGAGCGCGACACGGAGCTCTCGAAGCTGCAGCAGAAGTACGCGCCGAAGTTCGCGCTGCTGCAGGAGCGCTTGCGTCGCGCGGATCAGAAGCTCGGGCGCGAGCAGGAGCAGTACGGGACGAAGAAGGTGGAGGCGGGGCTGTCGATCGGGGCGTCGATCCTCGGCGCGTTGTTCGGGAACAAGCTCGCGAGCCGGTCGAACGTCGCGAGCGCCGCGTCGGCGATGCGCGGGGTCGGGCGGGCGACGAAGGAGAAGTCGGACATCGCGAAGGCGGAGGAGGATCGGGCGGCGGCGCAGAAGCAGCTCGCGAGCCTCGACGCGGAGCTGAAGGAGCGGCTCGCGGAGGTGCAGGGCGAATACGACGCGACGCACGGCGTCGTCGAGAAGGTCAGCGTCGCGCCGCGGAAGGCGGACATCCTCGTCGAGAGCCTGTGCTTGTGTTGGGAGCCGGTGTAGCCGGTTCGACGACTCAGCCGACTCGGCCGTTAGGCGCTAGTTACGGCGCACTCACGCCCCACTCGCTGGCACCATCTTGCCACCCCGCGCGAGTGACCGCAGACTCGCTAGTTCGTCCACGGCCGACCTGACGCCCGCGAGCGCTCGTTCGGCCGCAGTTTCCGCCCCTCGCTCCATCCTCGATCCGCGCAGCGCGCCTGCCGCATCGCCCCATGGCTGAACAAGTCCTCGACGTCGACCTCGAAAAGCGCCTCGGCCTGAAGACGGTCAAGTACAAGTACAACCTCTCCAAGCAGCAGCTCTTCCACGAGGCGATCGCGAACGACCGGGGCCGCACCAAGAAGGGCGGCGGGTCGACCGACCAGAAGTGCTTCCCGACGAAGCTCGGCGACCAGGGCCCGCTCGTCTACTACACCGATCCGGACTGCACGGGTCGCCGGGTCAAGGACACGTTCGCCGTCGACTGGTCCGAGGTCCACGACCGCGTCTGGTGGAAGGACGACCTGAAGGCGTTCCCGCCGGACAAGTACGAGGCGCTGCTGAAGCGCGTCGTCGAGCACCTGAACGCGAAGAAGTCGACGTTGTACGTCGCCGACGTGTTCGCGGGCTCCGACCCCTTCTACGCGATCCCGTACCGCTTCATCGGCGAGTACGCGGTGCACGCGATGTTCGCGATGAACATGTTCCCGAAGGGCCTGAAGGGCGTCGGCAACGAGGAGATGAAGCGCTGGGTGATGCTCAACGTGCCGAGCTTCGAGTGCATCCCCGAGCGCGACGGCACGCGCGCTGAAGCCGCGATCCTGATCGACTTCAAGAACAAGCTGTGCCTCGTGGCGGGCCGCGCGGATTACTGCGGCGTCGTGAAGAAGACGATCTTCACGGTGATGAACTTCCTGCTGCCGAACCAGGGCTACCTGTCGATGCACTGCTCGGCCAACATCGGCAAGAGCGGCGACTCGGCGATCCTGTTCGGTCTGTCGGGCACGGGCAAGACGACGCTGTCGGCGGATCCGGAGCGGA
>SCVU01000100.1 GCA_004296785.1 Planctomycetota bacterium | reverse complement strand
CTGCGCAACCGCATCGAGCACGCGCTCGATCTGTCGCTGCCGGCGACGCTGTTGTTCGACCATCCGACGCTGGACGAGCTCGCGCCCGCGCTCGCCGCTCGCCTTGGGCGACCGGCTGAGGCGGACGCACCAGCGAATGCGGAAGCGCCGCCGAGCGCGGACGACGCACTGCTCGCGCGGATCGAAGCGCTCAGCGAAGCGGACGCGCGCGCGCTGCTGGCGACGCGAGAGCGCGATGGCTGAACCGCAGGACGAGCGGCTGGCGCGGCTCTCGCCCGCCAAGCGCGCGCTGTACGAGCGGATGCGCGGCGGCGCCACCGACGCCGAGCACGAGCTGTCGTGCGCACAGGAGCGCTTCTGGTTCCTCGAGCGGCTCGAGCCCGGCAATCCGGGGCACCACATCGCCGGCACGACGCGCTTGCGCGGGCCGCTCGACCGCGCGGCGCTCGCGCACGCGCTCGCCGAGATCGCGCGGCGCCACGAGGGTCTGCGCACGACGTTCCCGGCGCGCGACGGCGCACCGGTGCAGCGCGTCGGCGCGGTCGCGCCGCGCGAGCTGGAGGTCGTCGACCTCGCGGCGCGCGGCGCTCCGTCGCGCGACGCGGCCGTGCGCGCGCTGCTCAACGCGCCGTTCGATCTCGAGCGCGACGCGCCGTGGCGCTGCGCGCTGCTCGCGCACGGTCCGCACGAGCACGAGCTCGTCAGCTGCTTCCACCACATCGCCGCCGACGCGGTCTCGATCGCCGTCGTGTGGCGCGAGCTCGTCGAGCTCTACGCCGCCGGCGTCGAGCGCCGCGCGCCGCGCCTCGCCGCGCCGACGTGGCAGCCGCGCGAGCACGCGCGCTGGCAGCGCGAGCGGCTGCGCGCCGGCGCGTTCGCCGCGGACGTCGCGTACTGGCGCGAGCATCTGGCCGGCGTCGACGACCTCGCGGAGCCGCTCGGCCGCGAGCGCGCGCGCGACTGGCGCGAGCGCGCGGAGCCGGCGCGGCGCGAGCTCGACGCCGAGCTGCTGGCCGCCGCGCGCGCGGTCGC
The DNA here is from genome assembly GCA_004296785.1 of Planctomycetota bacterium. GTDB lineage: Bacteria > Planctomycetota > UBA1135 > UBA1135 > GW928-bin9. The sequence goes on along the minus strand of SCVU01000100.1, from coordinate 21,684 downwards.
GAAGAGCCGCGGCGTCACGCTGCACATGCTGCTGTGCGCGGCATTCGGCGGCTGGTACGCGCGCAAGTGCGGCGCGAGCGAGCTCGCGATCGGCGTGCCCGTCGCGTCGCGCCACCGGCCCGAGCTCGCGGGCATGGTGGGCCTGTGCGTGAACAGCGTCGTGCTGCGCCTGGACGCGCGCGGCGATCCGCGCTTCGACGAACTGCTCGAGCGCGTGCGGCGCCGCAGCGTCGATGCGCTCGCGCATGCGGAGGTTCCGTTCGAGCACCTGGTCGAGGCGCTCGCGCCGCGCCGGCGGCTCGATCGCAATCCGCTGTTCCAGCTGATGTTCAACCTGATCGACTTCGTCGATCTGTCCACCGAGGCGGCCGGCGTGCGCTTCGACGGACTGCCGCTGCACAGCGGCACGCAGCTCGACGTCGCGCTCGACGCGTGGGTGCGCGGCGGCGCGCTGCATTTGGAGCTCGAGACCGATCCGAGCCTGTACGAGCCCGGCGCCGGCGCGCGGATGCTCGCGGAGCTCGAGAGCTGGTTGCGGCGCGCGCTCGAGGACCCGTCGCGGCGGCTGTCGCACTGCGATGCGGAGCGCGAGGAGATTGCCGCCGCGGAGCGCGGTGCGCCGCCCGCCGACGGCGCGCGGCTCGGCGTGTGCGAGGCGTTCGCGCAGCAAGTCGCGCGCGATCCGCGGGCGTCCGCGATCGAGGCGGCGGGCGAGCGGCTCGACTACGCGGCCGCCGACCGCGCGATGCGCGCGCTCGAGCGCGGGCTGCGCGGCGCCGGCGTCGTCGCGGGCGACGTCGTGATGGTCGTGCTGCCGCGCTGCGCCGAGCGCGTGCTCGCGCCGCTCGCGCTGTGGCGCATCGGCGCGCTGTACGCGCCGTGCGACCCCGAGTGGCCGGCGCAGCGGATCGAGCGGCTGCGCGCGCGGCTCGAACCGCGGCTCGTGCTCGACGCGGCGGCGCTGCGACTGCTCGCGGCGAACGCGTCCGCAGAGCTCTCGCCATCGCTGACGGCTCCGGGCGCCGGCGCCGTGCTGTTCACTTCCGGCTCGACCGGCGAGCCGAAGGGAGTGGTGCTCGACGCGGCGTCGTTCGCGAACCACGCGGCGTGGGTCCGCGCGGCGTTCGCGATCGGTCCCGACACGCGCGTGCTGCACTGGACGAGCCCGGGCTTCGACGCGTCGCTGTGGGAGACGCTGCCCGCGCTGACCGGCGGCGGCTGCGTCGTGCTCGCGCCCGCAGGCGCCGAGCGCGAGCCGGCGCGACTTGCGGCGCTCGTACACAGCGAGCGCATCGGCGTGCTGCAGCTCGTGCCCGCGCTGCTCGGAGACTGGCTCGACGCGCTCGAGCGCGACGCTCCGCTCGCGCTCACGCACGTCGTCAGCGGCGGCGAGGCGCTGCCGGTCGAGCTCGCGCGCCGCGCGCTGCGGCGCTTCGCCGAGCATCCGACGCCGATCGCGCTGTGGAACCTGTACGGGCCGACCGAGGCGTGCATCGATGCGCTCGCCGCGCGCGTCGAGCTCGCCGACGTCGAGTCCGGCTCGATCCCGCTCGGCGCGCCGATCGCCGGCGCGCGCGTGCGCGTCGCGGACGCCGATGGGACGCCGTGCGCGCGCGGCGCGGCGGGCGAGCTGTGGATCGGCGGCGCGGGCCTCGCGCGCGGCTACTGGCGCGCGCCGCAGGAGGACGCGCGGCGCTTCGCGACCGATGGCGACGGCACGCGCTGGTACAAGAGCGGCGATCGCGGCGTGCGGCGCGCGGGGACGCGCATCGAGTTCCTCGGGCGCGTCGATCGCCAGCTCAAGCTGCGCGGCCAGCGCATCGAGCCCGGCGAGATCGAGGCGGCGCTCGCCGCGCATCCAGAGCTCGCGCGCGCGCACGTCGCGGTGCGCGAGGGTCCGGCGGGGATGGAGCTCGTCGCGTGGTACGAGCCGCGCGCCGGCGCGACGCCCGCGCGCTCCGCGCTGCTCGAGCACCTCGCCGCGCGGCTGCCGCGCGGCTGGCTGCCCGCGCACTGCGTCGCGGTCGAGCGCTGGCCGCTGACCTCGAGCGGCAAGCTCGACGAGCGCGCACTGCCGGCGCCGAACGCGTTGCACGCGGCGAGCGGCGCGGACGCGGCATCGGGGACTCCGTCGGGCGCAGCATCGGGCGGCGCGCTCGCAGAGCTGCTCGCGGCCCAGTACGCGGAGTTGCTCGGCATCGCCGCGGTGGGGGTGGACGCTGACTTCTTCGCGCTCGGCGGACATTCGCTGCTCGCCGCGCGCCTCGTCGCGCGGATCTCGCAGCGGCTCGAGCTCGAGGCTCCGCTGCGCGACCTGTTCGCACACCCGAGCCCGCGCGAGCTCGCACGCGCGATCGCCGCACGCGGTCCGGGCGCCGCGAGCGCCGCGCGCGTCGGCCCGCGACCGCACGCGGCCGGCGGCGCTTGGCTCGCGTCGCCGGGCGAGCGCCGGCTGTGGTTCCTGCAGCGGCTCGAGCCGGGCTCGACCGCGTACCTGATGGCCGGTGCGCTCGTGTTGCGCGGCGCGCTCGACGAGCGCGCGCTCGAGCGCGCGCTGCTCGCGCTCGCCGAGCGGCACGAAGCGCTGCGCACGCTGCACCCGGAGCGCGACGGCCGGCCCGCGCCGCAGCCGTGCGAGGCCGCGCGCGCGGCTGCACTCGAGCGGACGAGCTGCGCGGACCGCGCGGCGGCGCTCGCGTGGCTCGGCGCGCACCTGTGCCGGCCGCTCGCGCTCGGCGCCGAACCGCCGCTGCGCGTCGGGCTCGCGCGCTGCGCGAGCGGCGAGTGCGTGCTCGGCGTCGTGCTGCACCACGTCGCGGGCGACGGCGCGTCGCTCGAGATCCTGCAGCGCGAGCTCGCGGCGCTGTACGCCGCGCACCGGCGCGGCGCACCGATCGAGCTGCCGGCCGCGGAGCTGCGGCCGTCGGATCGCGCCGCGTGGCTCGAGCACTACGACGCTTCCGATGACGCGCGCGCGGATCTCGACGCTTGGCGCGCGGCGCTCGACGGCATCCCGCACGTGCTCGAGCTGCCCGCGCCGCGCCCGCGCGCGCCCGGACGCGCGCGGCCGAGCGCGCGCCACGCGTTCGAGCTCGCACCGGAAACCGTGCGCGCGCTGCGCGAGCGCGCGGCGGCGCTCGGCGCGACGCCGCAGCTGCTCGCCGGCGCGTGCTGGGCGCTCGTGCTCGGACGCGCGGCGGGCGTGCGCGCGCTCGCGCTCGGCATCGCGTCCTCGGGCCGGCAGCGCGCCGAGCTCGAGGGGTTGGTCGCGTTCTGCGTGAACCTGTTGCCGCTGCCGGTGCGCTGGGACGAGCGCGTGCGCTTCGAGACGCTGGTCGCGAAGCTGCGCGGCGAGCTGCTCGGCGCCCTCGCGCGCGAGGACCTGAGCTTCGACCGCGTCGTCGACGGACTCGGCGTGCGGCGCGATCCGCTGCGGCCGCCGCTCGTGCAGGCTTCGTTCGCGTGGCACGAGGCGCCGGCGCTCGCGTTCTCGCTCGACGGGCTCGACACGGAGGTCGTCGAGCTCGCGCCCGCGCAGGCGAAGCTCGAGCTCGCGCTCGAAGTCGTCGCGCGCGCCGAGCGCATCGAGTGCTGGCTCGACTGGGACGCGGGGCTGTGGGACGAGCTGCACGCGCACGGGCTCGTCGACGCGTGGCGCGCGCTGCTCGACGACGCGCTCGCGCGCCCGCAGGCGGCCTGCGACGAGCTCTCGATCGCGAGCGCCGCGGATCGCGCGCGCGAGGCCGCGGTCGCGCGCGCGGCGCCCGCGTCCGATGCGAGCGCGCCGCTGTTCGTCGCGCAGTGGCTCGCGCACGCGCGACGCGAGCCGGGGCGAGAGGCGCTCGTCGACGGCGCGCGGCGCTTCACGCACGCCGAGCTCGAGCGCTGCAGCGCGCGGATCGCGGCGCGGCTGCGAGCGAACGGCGTGCAGCCCGAACAGGCGGTCGGCCTGCCGCTCGCGCGCTCGTGGCGCTCGGTCGCCGCGCTGATCGGCGCGTGGCGCGCCGGCGCGGTCGCCGTGCCGCTCGATCCGCGCCAGCCACAGGTGCGTCTGCGCGCGCTGTGCGACGACGCCGCGGTCGTGCACGTGCTCGACGAAGCGTGGTTCGAGCGCGAGCGACCGCAGGACGAGCGGGCCGGCGAAGCTCTCGACGCCGGCGCGCGCGACGAGCGCAGCGCAGACGACCTCGCGTACGTGATCTACACGTCCGGCTCGACCGGGCGGCCGAAGGGCGTCGAGGTCACGCACGGCGCGCTCGCGTTCCACATCGCGTGGATGCGCCGCGAGCTCGGCTTCGGACCGGCGACGCGCGCGCTGCACCGGCTCGCGCCGAGCTTCGACGCCGCGCTGTTCGAGAACGCCGACGTGCTCGCGTGCGGCGGCGCGTGCATCGTCGCGGGCGCCGATGAGGAGCGCGATCCGCGCGCGCTCGCCGCGCTCGTCGAGCGCGAGCGCGCGACGGTGATCGTCACGCTGCCGTCGCTGTTCGAGTGGTTCGCGGCCGATCCCGCGGCGCTTGCGCGGATGAGCTCGCTCGCCGACTGGATCTGCGGCGGCGAGGCGCTCGCGGTGCGCGCGGCGCGCGCGTGGCGCGCGGCGGCGGACGCGGCGGGGCTGCGCGCGCGGCTGTGGAATCTCTACGGGCCGACCGAGGCGACCGTGCACTGCACCGCGCACCGCGTCGACGGCACCGAGACCGACGAGGCCGTGCCGATCGGAGCTCCGCTGGCGGGGACGAGCGCGTGGCTGCTCGACGAGCGCGGCGGCGAGTTGCCGCGCGGCTGGACCGGCGAGGTGTGGCTCGGCGGACCGAACCTCGCGCGCGGCTACCGCGGTCGGCCGGAGGAGACGGCGCGCGCATTCGTCGCGCGCGCGGGCGAGCGGTTGTACCGGACCGGCGATCTCGCGCGGCGCGACGCGCGCGGCGAGCTCGTGTTCGTCGGACGGCGCGACGGCCAGGTCAAGTTGCGCGGGCGGCGCATCGAGCTCGGCGAGATCGAGAGCGCGCTCGCCGCGCACCCGGACGTGCGCGAGGCCGTCGTCGTGCTCGCGCGCGAGCCGGAGCCGCAGCTCGTCGCGCACTACATCGCGGATGCCGCGCTCGAGTCGGATGCACTCGACGCGTGGCTCGCCGCGCGGCTGCCGGCGGACCTCGTGCCGCGGCTCGTGCCGCAGCGCGAGTTGCCCCGCCTCGCGTCGGGCAAGCCCGATCGCGCGGCACTCGCAGCGCTGCGCGTCGCACGAGCGGAGCGCGCGGCCGAGGCGCCGAGCGGCGCGTTGGAGCGGCTCGTCACGCGCGCGTTCGGCGGCGCGCTCGGACGCGCGGAGGTCGGCCGCGACGACGACTACTTCGAGGCCGGCGGCTCGTCGCTGTCGGCGATCGGCGTGATGGCGGCGATCGAGCGCGAGCTCGGCCGCGAGCTGCCGCTGCGCTGGCTGTTCGAGCACCCGTCGCCGCGCGCGCTCGCCGCGCGCATCGCGACGAGCGCGGACGAGCCGGAGGAACGGCGCGCGCTCGAGCTCGAGCCGCTCGCCGCACTCGATGGCGCGCTGCGGCCGCCCGACGGAGCGCCCGCACTCGGCGCGGCGGTCGAGCGCGTGCTGCTGACCGGCGCGACCGGATTCCTCGGCGCGTTCCTGCTGCCCGAGCTGCTCGCGGGCTCGCGCGCCGAAGTCGTGTGCCTCGTGCGCGCGTCCGACGACGCCGCGGCGCTGCGCCGCGTCGAACACGCGCTCGCGAGTTACGGCATCGAGCTCGCGCCGGACCAGCGGACGCGCGTGCGCGCGCTGGCGGCGGATCTCGCCGCGCCCGGGCTCGGACTCGGCGCCGATGCGCGCGAGCGGCTCGCGCGCGACGTCGATCTGATCGTGCACAGCGCGGCGCGCGTGCACTTCGTCGCGCGCTACGCCGAGCTCGAGCGCGACAACGTCGGCGCGACGCGCGAGCTGCTCGCGCTCGCCGCGCGCGGTCGACCGAAGGGCCTGCACTTCATCTCGACGCTCGGCGTCGCCGCCGCGCGCGGCCTCGGTCCGGCGGACCGCGTCGACGAGCGGACGCCGCTCGCGGCGCTCGCGCAACAGGCCGACGGCTACGAGCAGGGGAAGTGGGTGTGCGAGCGCATGCTCGAGCTCGCGGCCGCGCGCGGCTTCGCGGTGGCCGTACACCGGCCGGGCCGCGTCGCCGCGCACTCGCGGACCGGCGCGAGCAACCCGGCGGATGCCGCGAGCGCGTTCCTGCGCGGTTGCGCGCACCAGCGCAGCGTTCCGCGCGTCGACGGCGCGCTCGACTTCACGCCGGTCGATCACGTCGCGCGCGCGATCGCCGCGCTCGCGCTGCGGCGCGCGGCGCGCGGCGAGACGTGGCACCACTGCAATCCGGAGCCAACGCCGACCGCGCTCGTCGTGGCCGCGCTGCGCGAGCGCGTGCCGCAGCTCGCGGACCTGCCGTCCGACGCGTGGCGCACGGCGCTGCGCGCGCAGGCGCTGGCCGACGAGCGCCACCCGCTGCGCGGCTTGTTGCCGCTGTTCGCCGACGCGCGCGCCGACGCGGCGCTGCTGCCGGATCTCGCGCTGCCGCGGATCGGAGCCGAGCGCACGCGCGCCGTGCTCGACGCGTGGGGGATCCGCTGCCCGCGCGCGGACGCCGCGTGGGCGCGGCGCTGGGTCGCGCGGCTATTCGCGGCCGAGCGCGGCGCGTAGCACGCGCTCCCACGCGTCGAGCTTGCCGGCGTGCGCGTTCGCGGGGCTCGTCGACGGCATCAGGCGCACGTCGATGCGCGCGAACTCGGCGCGGCCGCGCGTCGCGAGCAGGAAGCCGTGCTCGGCGCGCCGGCCGTTCAACAGCACGGTGCGCAGTTCCGGTCGGCGCGCCGCGTACGCGCACAGGTCGTTCGGCAGCGCCGCGCGAATCGCGCTGTCGAGCGAGCCCGCGCGCTCGCACGAGCGGATTACGTCCCACACCGCGATGCCGAGCTCCGCGAGTGCCGCGCAGCGCTCGCGGTACGGCCGCGCGCGCTCGATGCCCAGGCGCTCGAAGATCGGCCACAGCGCGTTGCGACCGTGCGCGTAGTACTCGCCGGCCTGCAGCGAAGCCGCGCTCGGGAACGAGCCGAGCACGAGCACGCGCGGCGCGGCCGCGCCGATCGGCGCGAACCCCTCGAGGCGCGTGGACGCGGGCGACATCGTCGGAACGGCTAGAGTAGCGCGCGATGGAGCCGAACGGCGCTCGCTCGCCGCTGCGCGCACGGACCTTCGCACCGGCGCTCGCACTGGGTCTGCTGCTCGCCGTCGCGCTCGCGCACGGCGCGAGCCTGCGGCTGCCGTTCCTGTGCGACGACTGGTTCCTCGTCGACGAGGCGAACTTGCCGCGCACGTGGCTGCAGGAGTTCGGCTTCGGCTGGGCGTCGTTCGAGCAGTGGATCCGGCCGGTGCCGCTCGTCACGCTGCGCCTGCAGGCGCTGTTGCACGGCGCGGAGCCGTTCGCGTTCCACGCGTTCAACCTGCTCGCGCACGCGGCGGCCGCGGGAGCGCTCGCGTGGGTCGTGCTCGAGTGGGGCGGCTCGCGTTGCGCGGCGACGGCGGCCGCGCTGTTGTTCGCCCTGCATCCGCTGACGGTCGAGGCGAGCGCGTGGGTCGCGGCGCGGTCGGACCTGTTGTGCGGGCTGTTCGCCGCGCTCGCGCTCGCCGCGACGCTGCGCTACGTGCGCGCAGGGGGACGCGCCGCGGGCGCCGCGGCGATCGCGTGCGGCGTGCTCGCGGCGCTGTCGAAGGAGTCGGGGCTCGCGCTCGTGCTGCTCGTGCCGCTCGTGCCGCGCGGCGCGCGCGCGACGGACGGCGCGAGCGAGAGCGACGCCGGCATGCGCGCGCGCTGGCTGCGCTGCGTCGCCATCGCGATCGCGCTCGGGCTCGCGTACGCCGCCGCGCGCTTCGCGACGTTCGGCGGCCTCGGCGGCTACCAGGCGGCCGGCGAGTCGCAGCACCTGGTCGGCGGCTTCGGCGCGGCGGTGCAGCGGTTGCTCTCGATCGCGCGCGCGCTCGCGATCCCGGCGCGGCGCGAGTCGTATCCGGCCGGATTCGGCGTGCTGCGCTGGTTGCCGCTCGCGCTGGTCGCCGCGGGCGTGCTGAGCGCGTGCCTGCGCTCACCGCGGGCTGCGGCGCGCGTCGGGCTGCTGTGTCTCGCGTCGATCGCCGCGGTGTGTCTGCCGCTTGCGACGTGGTGGGAGTTCGAAGCGGATCTGCGCGGCCAGCGCTCGCTGTACCTGCCGATCGCCGCGGCGTGCGCGGCGGCCGGACTGGCGCTCGACGCGCTGGCGGAGCGGCGCGCGCCGCGCAGCGCGCTGTGCGTCGCCGCGTGCGTCGTGCTGAGCGCCGCGCTCGGCTGGTCGACCGCGCATGCGCATCGGCAGTGGCGCGCGGGAGCCGCGCTGTCGGAGCACGTGTTCGAGCGGCTCGCGCAGCGCGTCGCCGCGCGCACGGATCGCCCGGCGTGGTTCACGGTCGGTCAGCCCGATGCGCTGGGCCCCGCGTTCGTGTGGCGCAACGGACTCACGCAGGCCGCGTGGCTGCGGCTCGGCCCCGACAGCGCCGTGTATCCGCTGACGGCGGAAGAGGCCGTGTGGTTCGACAAGCCGCGCGAGGCGCGCGAGCGTTTCCTGCGCGTCACGTACACGATCCGACCGGAGCGGCCGATGGTGTGCCTGCGCTGGGATCCGAGCGCGCGCGACTGGCGCGAGCTGTGACGCGCGGTCAGCGAAACGCCGCGATCTCGTCGAGCGACTTGCGCGCGATGTCCGGCACGCGCGCTCCGCTCGCCGCGTGGCCGACCACGAGCAGCAGGAACGGCCGCTCGTTCTCGGGCCGGCCGAGCAGCTCGTTCAGGAAACCCATCGGGCTCGGCGTGTGCGTCAGCGTCACGAGGCCGGCGGTGTGCAGCGCGGTGATCAGGATCCCCGTCGCGATGCCGACGGATTCCTGCGCGTAGTAGTGCTTGACCTTGCGGCCGTCCGGCAGCACGCCGTACGACTGCGCGAAGATCGCGATCAGCCACGGCGCGGTCTCGAGGAACGGCTTGCGCTCGTCCGTGCCGAGCGGCGCGAGCGCGGCGAGCCATTCGGCGGGCGCGCGCTGCGAGTAGAACTCGCGCTCCTCGGCTTCGGCGCCCGCGCGGATGCGCTGCTTCAGCGCGGGATCGGAGATCGCGACGAACGACCAGGGCTGCAGGTTCGCGCCGCTCGGCGCGCTGCCCGCCGCGCGCAGGCACTCCTCGATCACCGCGCGCGGCACCGGGTCGGGCGCGAAGTCGCGCAGCGAGCGCCGCCGCGCGACGAGCTCGCGGAACAGGCGCGCGCGCACGAGCATGTGCTCGTCCTCCGCGCGCCGCGGAGCGTCGAACGGGAGCGTGCGCGGCTCGGTCGGCGCGGTCATCGGCTCACTCGCCGCGCAGCGCGGCGGCGCGCATCTTCGCGGCGAGCTCGCGGCCGAGGTAGCGCTCGATCGCGCCGTGGACCGCGTAGACCACCGGCGTCATCGCGAGCGCCGCGACGAACTTGTACGCGTAGTTGACCAGCGCGACCGACACGATCATCGACGCGCTCCAGCTGCCGCCCAGGCCGAACGCGATCCACAGCACGACGAAGCTGTCGATGAGCTGCGACGCGACCGTCGAGCCCGTCGCGCGCAGCCAGATCCAGCGCTCGCCGGTGCGGCGCTTCAACCACTGGAACACCCACACGTCGAGCATCTGCCCGACCAGGAACGCGATGATCGAGCCGCCGATGATCCACAGCCCCTGGCCGAAGATCGCGTCGAACGAGCGCTCCATGTCGATCGTCGAGCCGTCGGCGAGCGTCTTCGTGCGCCACCAGCCCGCCGGCTCGAGCTGCATGATCGCGTACACCGCCGCGAACGCGTAGACGATCATCCCGATCGCGAGGAACGACAGGCGTCGCACGCCCTTCGTGCCGTAGTACTCGTTGACGATGTCCGTCATCACGAACACGAACGGCCACAGCAGCACGCCCGCGGTCAGGTTCAGATCGAGCGGGTCGTCGATGAACGTGCGCAGCTGCAGCGGCGCCACGCCGAGCGTGCTCTCGAGCGAGAAGATCTTCGCGCCGACGAACTCGGCGAGGATCGCGTTCGTGACGAAGAACGCGCCGAGCAGCAGGTACAGGCGCGACGGCTTGTGATGGTGCGTGTCGTGCATCGCGAGCGCGGTGAGCGCGTGAGCGATGGTAGGGAACGCGCGCGTGCGTTTCCTGCTGCTCGCCCGATCTCGCTCAGCCGATCTCGATGCGCAGGCCCTGCGTCAGCGCGATCTGTTGCACCGCGGCGGAATCGTAGAAGCCGGCCTGCAGGTACACGCTGAGCCCGGTCAGCGACGGATCCGCGCCGAGCGTGATCGGCAGCGTCACGCTGCCGGCGCCGGCGACGCCCGGCGCACCCGCGGCGAACACGTTGAGCACCGTCAGCGGACCGCCGACGTGCAGGATGCCGCCGAACAGCTGCAGCGTGCTCGGCGCGAAGCCGATCGCGAGCGCGCCCGGTGCCGCACCGACGACGTCGTCGATGCGCAGCGTGATGCCGTTGCCCGGCTCGGGGCAGCCGGTGCCGTAGATGCCCGGCACCTTTGCGCCCTTGCCCGCGAGGCCGGCGCCGTACGCGATCCAGCCGCCGCTGCACGCACTCGGCGCGATGTCGATCAGCGTGCACGGCTCGCTCGACGTGCTCTGCGTCTGGGACAGCGTGACGACGTAGCTGCCGACGCCGCCTTCGCCGTTCGAGTAGCCGCGCAGCTTGTTCTCTGCATGGCTCGTGATCAGCAGCTTGCCGATGCGCGAGCTCCACGCGCCGGCGGTCACGGTGTTCGCGCCGGTGTAGCCGCCGTTCGCCGCGTACATCGTGATCAGCGGCGAGATCGGATCGACGATCCCCAGGCGCGGCGCCTGCCCGCTGCTGTTCGTGTCGCCGACCAGGAAGATCTCGCCCGCCGCGTTGCGCGACCAGCCGCGGCCGGAACCACCGCTCGAATCCATGTACAGCCCGCTGCACAACGGCGGGGCCGTGACGCGCGTGCCGTCGGCGGACAGCTGCAGCTTGTGCACTTCGAGCTTGCTCGTCGCCGTCCCCGCGCAGTCGTAGCGGTTCGACAAGAACAGGCTGTTCGTGCCGGCGTCGTAGATCATCCCGTGCGTCTCGGACGAGCCGGGGCCCGGCAGCACGTACGGCGCCGCGCCGCTCGCGTCCATCAGCGTGCGCACGCGGTTCGCCGCGTCGATGTACTTGTACGGCGCCGTGTTCGTCTTCTGATCGCGGAAGTACACGCGGCCGTCGCCCGTCGCGGCGAACGAGCGCCAGTCGACGTTGAAGAAGCCCGCGTCGATCGCCGCGCCGTTGCCGTCGACGAGGAACACGAGGTTCGCGTCGCTGCCGCTGTTGTTCGGCGAGCCGACCACGAGCAGCCGCTGGCGGTACGGATCGAAGCCCATCATCCCGTGCGCGGTGGTCGAGTGGTCGAACTGGAAGTGCGTCGAGCTCGCGCCGCTCAGAGGATCGATCTTCAGCACGCCGCCGAGGTCGGTGTTGGTCCCGAGCAGGAACGGGCTGTACAGGTACATGTCGCCGGCGACGAAGCCGCCGCCCTGGGCGACGGCGCTGCCGCAGACGAGCGCGGCGGCGGTGGCGAGGAACAGGCGGGAGCGATTCGATGCGTGCATGGTCGGGACTCCGTGAGGGGTTGAGGCGCCGCACTCAACCCGCGCCGCGCGGCCGGCGTTACAGGGATTTGCCGCACCGGATAAGCTGCGCGGCGATGGAGATCGTGCTCGTCCACCCCGAGATCCCGCACAACGCAGGCTGCGCGGGACGCCTCGCCGCCGCGACCGGGTGCAAGCTGCACCTCGTCGAGCCGCTCGGGTTCTCGCTCGAGGACCGCTACCTGAAGCGCGCGGGGCTCGATTACTGGCCGCTGGTCGACCTCGAAGTGCACCGCGACTGGTCGCGCTTGTGCGCCGAGCTCGCGCCGCGTTCGCCGCGCGCGCTCGAGCAGCGGCTGCGCCTGTTCAGCGCGCGCGGCGGTCGCTCGCTGTTCGAGGTCGCGTTCGAGCCGGACGACGTGCTCGTGTTCGGCTGCGAGTCGCGCGGACTGCCCGCCGAGGTGCTCGACGGTCGCGACGAGCGCCGCGTGTACGTGCCGATCCGCGCGGGCGTGCGCAGCTTGAACCTCGCGAACACCGTGTGCCTCGCGCTGTACACGGCGCTCGTGCGCGCGGGCGTGCCGCTGCCGGACAACGACGGCGCGTACGAGGCGCATCCGCTCGCGGCGGCCGACGTGCGCCCGGCGGACATCGCACGGCGCAGCTAGGTTCGGGCGCGGGATCCGAAGCCGCCGCTCAGCGCGCCTGCGGCGTCAACTGCTCGAGCAGCGGCTTCCAGTTCCGCGCGAGCACCTCGGCGATCTGCCGCGCCTTCCACAGATTGACCTCGGGATCGACGTGCACGAGATCGATGTAGTGCGACGCGACCACCTCGCTCGGCAGCGCGGAGAGCTTCTCGAGATCCGCGAGCATCCACGCGCGCTCCGCCGCGAGGTCGCGGAACAACTGGTTGTGCTCGGCGATGCCGGCGCGCCACGAGCCGAGCCCGTGCTCACCCGGCAGTTTCGGCTTCGGCGGCAGCGTCGCGAGCAACACCGTGCCGCCGAGTCCCTCTTCCGACGTTCCGATCGTCGTGAGATTGCGGCGCAGCGGCTCGATCGTCTCGCGCGGCAGGTGCCCGTCGCGGAACGTGTACTCCCCGGGGTGCGGCAGCACCGTCGCCGTGTTCAGCGTCGGCAGCGGCGTGTGCGACATCGTCCACGCGGCGAAGTCGCTGTGCTCGACGAGCCGGCGCAGCAGCGGCGAGCTCGGCGGCACGCGCCACGGACTGCGCCAGTGCGCGTAGTCGGGCCGGAAACCCGGGACGACGCGCGGCTCGACGTCGTTGACGGCCTCGTGGATGATCACGAGGTCGGGGCGGAAGTCCTGGATCAGCAGGAACCACGCGCACAGCATCTCGGCGCTCGTCCAGCCCGAGATCCCGCAGTTCATCACCTCGATCTCGCGGCCGAGCTGTTGCTTCAGGATCTCGCGCAGGAAGTACGGGAACGAGCCGTAGTAGCCGCGCGGGTTGCCGCCCGCGGTCGTCGAGCCGCCGATGCACGCGATGCGCAGCACGCCGGGCTTGCGCGCGAGCTGCCACGGCTCGCCGCCGAACCCGTAGTTGACGTCGCCGCCGAGCCCTCGCGCGAGCGACCAGCCGTAGTACGGCTTGGGCTCGAAGAACGACGCGCGCTGGTGCGAGATCAGGTCGCGCGTCTCGCTCAAGCGTTTCGGATCGATGCCGAGCGGGCCCGCGAGCAGGCGGAACCCGATCTCGACGGCGGCCACCGACGCGCACAGCGACGCGAGCGCGAGCAGTGGACCGACGCAGCCTCGTCGAACGGGTGACCGATTCACGGCGACGGACGGCATGCAGCATCCGAACTGTACCCCATCGGGGCGCGCGTCGGGACGGCCGTGCGCTGCGCACAGGCATACTGTTCCCATGCACGCCACGAGTTCCGGATCCGCCGCGCCCGCGCCGCCGTCCAGGCCGCGCCCGGGCGCGGAGATCGAGGTCGAGATCCTCGCGCTCGACCCGGCGGGCGGCGTGCTCGGGCGCGCGGGCGCCGAGCGCGTGTGGCTCGCGCGCGGACGGCCGGGCGCGCGCGTCGTCGCGCGCGTGCTGCGCCGGCGGCGCTCGCACCTGGAGGCCGCGCCGCTGCGCGAGCTCGACGCCGGTCCGGACGCCGCCGCGCCGCGTTGCGCGCACGTCCGCGAGTGCGGCGGCTGCAGCTTCCAGGACCTCGCGTACGAGCGGCAGCTCGCGCACCTGCTCGCTGCGACGCGCGAGTCGCTGGCGCCGCTCGCGGCGCTGGGCGTCGATCCGCACGCGCTGCTCGCCGGCATCGACGGCGCGCGCGAGACGTTCGGCTACCGCAACAAGATGGACTTCACGTTCTCGAACCGGCGCTGGGTGTGCGCGGGGGAGGAGCTCGGCGCCGATGCGTCGTTCGCGCTCGGGCTGCACCTCGCGGGCCGGCACCAGAAGGTGCTCGACATCGCGCGCTGCGAGATCCAGTTCGAGCGCGGCAACGCGATCCTCGCCGCGACGCGCGAGCTCGCGCGCGCCGCCGGAATCGCGCCGTGGGACTCGCGCGCGCACACCGGCGTGCTGCGCCATCTCGTGCTGCGCGAAGCGCGCGCGACCGGTCAGGTGCTCGCGGTGCTCGTGACGGCGCCGGGGCACGCCGAGGCGATCGCCGCGCTCGGCCGCGCGCTCGTCGAGCGCTGTCCGTCGCTCACCACGCTCGTGCACGCCGAGTCGGCGCGCCTGGCGAACGTCGCGGTCGGCGAGAGCGAGCGCGTGTTGCACGGGCCGGGTTGGATCGACGAACAGCTCGCGGGCCTGTCGTTCCGCGTCTCCGCGCGCTCGTTCTTCCAGGTCAACACCGCGCAGGCCGAGCGGCTCGTCGAGCGCGTGCGTGAGCTCGCCGGCGGCGTCGCCGGCGCCGTCGTGTACGACGTCTGCTGCGGCGCGGGCACGCTCGGCCTTGCGGTCGCGCGCGATGCGCGCGAGCTGTGGGGCTTCGAGCTCGAGCCGGCGGCCGTCGAGGACGCGCGCGCGAACGCGGCGCGCAACGGCTGCGCGCACGCGCGCTTCGTCGCGGGCGACGTGCGCGCGACGCTGGCGGCTGCTGCGCTCGCGGGCGTCGGCGCGCCGCGGCCGGGGATCGCGCTCGTCGATCCGCCGCGCGCGGGGCTGCACCCGGCCGCCGTCGCGGCGCTGGTCGAGCTCGCGCCGCGCCGCATCGTCTACGTCTCGTGCAACGCGCGCTCGGCGGCGCGCGATCTCGCGGTGCTGCTCGGCGGCGGCTACGCGCTCGCCGGCGCCGCCGCCGTCGACCTGTTCCCGCACACGCCGCACGTCGAGAGCGTCTACGCGCTCGAGCGGAGCGCCGCGTCGTGAGCGACGCCGCGCCGAAGTCCGCGGGCGAGCGGCCGCTGCCCTACCCGCTCGATCGCTCGCTGTGCGCGACGTGCGGCGAAGTGCGGCGCGTCGATTCGGCCAAGGGCAGCGTGTTCCTGATGTGCAAGCGCGCCGACGTCGACCCGCGCTTCCCGAAGTATCCGCCGCAGCCGATCGCGCGATGTTCTGGTCACGCTCCGCGCGCGGAACGCTAGGCTCTACGCACGATCGGAACTCGCGTGACCGAACTGCGCGTCCAACCCGGAACCCTGCTCGCGGCGTGGCCGGATCTCGTGGATCCGAACTTCATGCACGCCGTCGTGCTGGTCGTCAGCCACGAGGAGCAGGGCGCGTTCGGCCTGGTGCTGAACCGCTCGAGCGGACTGACGACGCGCCGGCTCCTGTCGCAGCATCCGCTGCTCGGCCGCGCGGACTTTCCGGTCGCGATCGGCGGGCCGGTCGACCACCGCACGATGCACTTCCTGCACACGCTGCCCGGCGAAATCCCCGGCGGCGTCCCGGTCGAGGGCGACCTGCACCTCGGCGGAGATCTCGAGGCGCTCGGGCGGTTGCTCGTCGCGGATCCCGCGCGCGCGCGGCGCGGCGTGCGGATGTTCCTCGGGTACTCGGGCTGGTCGAGCGGGCAGCTCGAGGCGGAGATCCAGACCGGTTCGTGGATGCCGGCGCGGCTGGACGTCGCGCGGTTGTTCGGCGGGCCGATCGACGAGCTGTGGCGCGACACCGTGCGTTCGATCGGGCCGCTGGCGCGCGGCATGGAACACTTGCCGCCCGATCCGCACTGGAATTGACCGCGGACGAGCGATAATCGCCGCATGTCCGCCCCTGAAGCCCCGGCCGCCGCGCCGGCGCGTCGCCGTCGCTGGCCGCTCGTCGTACTGGCCCTGCTCGTGCTGATCCTGGCGCTCGGCGCATGTGCGCCGAGCCTCGCGTCCGGCTTCGTGCCCGGCATCGCGGCCGACCAGTTCGGAGCGCGCTTCGCAGGCCGCCTGCACGTCGAAGAGGCCGAGCTCGGCTGGTTCGGTCGCCAGCGCATCGAGCGCGCGGAGATCTTCGATCCGTCGGGCGCGCGCGTCGCGAGCGTCGACGTCGAGCTGCCCGGGCTGCTCGAGCTCGCGCGCGGCGGCGGCAAGCGCGCGCGCGGCGTCGAGCTCACGCTCGAAGCGGACCTCGTCGCGGACGACGCCGGCGTGACGAACTTGCAGCGCGCGCTCGCGCCGCGCGCGCCGACCGCGCAAAGCGGCACGGGCAGCCCGCCCGAGAGCGGGGGCTCGCCGTGGCCGGCCGATCTCGACCTCGCCGCGGCGATCCACGTGCGCCGCGCGAGCTGGTCCGATGCGCGCACGCGCGCGGGCGGCGGGCCGGTGCTGTGCGAGGGCGGCGAGATCCGCGTCGACATCGCGCCGGGCAAGCCGCTCGCGCTGAGCCTCGCGCTGCCGCTGTCCGGCAGCGCGAACGGCAAGCTCGACGCGACCGCGAACGTGCAACCGAACGCGTCGGGCGTGCCGAGCATCGACGCGAAGCTCGCGGCCGCGAAGCTGCCGACCGCGCTCGTCGATGCGCTCGTGGGCCACGCGGCGGACGGCAAGCCGCGCCTCGGCCCCGTGCTCGGCGCCGAACTCGACGCGAACTTCGAGCTCGTGCTCGCCGCCGCGGGCGCGCTCGATTGCACCGCGCAGTTGAAGGGCCCGGCGCTCGCGAAGCCGATCGTGCTGCGCGCGCGCGTCACCGAACTCGGCGAGTGGCTCGCCGCGCAGCTCGCTCCCAAGCCCGGCGCGGCCTTCGCGCTGCCGCCGAAGCTCAGCGCGGTCGTCGCGCTCGCCGACGTGCCGACCGCGCTGCTCGAGTCGTTCGCGGGTCAGGGTTCGCTGCGCGCGCTGATCGGCGACGAGCTCGACCTCGATCTCGATGCGACGCTCGAGCGCGCGAGCGCCGATGCGCCGCTGTCCGCGCGCGGCAAGCTGCGCGCGGGCCCGACGGCGCCGCTGTCGGCCGACTTCGACGTCGCGCTGCGCGAGCTCGGCCCGAACGAGCCGTCGATCGCGGGAGTGCTGCCGCTGCGCTCGCTCGACGCGAAGATCAGCGCGACCGGCGTCGCGTCGATCGCGAGCAAGCTCGCGCCGCCGACCGCGGCGCCGTGGCTGTCGCTGGTCGGCGACTCGATGCAGCTCGATGCGAAGCTCGACGCGACGCGCGGCGAGCCGACGCCGGTCTCGATCGCGCTGTCGAGCGGCGTCACGCGCTTTGCGCTGCGCGGCGAGCTGCACGCGGCGCGGCTCGTGCTGCCCGGCGACGGCCTCGAGCTCGTGATCACCGAGCTGCCGGCCGCGGTGCGCGCCGAGCTCGCGAAGTTCGTCCCGCCGGGCACGCGCGTCGAGCCGCAGGGCGGGATCGCGCTGCGCGGCCGCGATCTCGACCTGCCGATCGGCGGCTCGAGCCTCGATCCGCTCGCGGTGCTGCCGCTGTCGAGCGGCGACGTCGAGCTCGAGCTCGGCGAGCTGCGCTACGTCGACGCGAGCCTCGCCGCGGCGAAGCAGGAGCTCGTGCTCGGCGGCACGCGCGCGACGCTGTCGCTGCGCGCCGGACAGCCGCTGTCGGCGCGCGTGCAGGCGGGGCTGAGCGGCGCATCGGCCGGGACCGTCGAGGCGACCGTGCGCATCGCGGATCCCGCGGCGCTCGCGCGCCTTGCGACCGACGGACTGCCCGCGGTCGATGCGGACGCGAAGATCACCGGTCTCGCGACGGCCGCGCTCGATGCGTGGACCGGCCGCGCCGGGCTCGTGCAGGACATCCTCGGCGAGCGGCTCGATCTCGAGCTCAGCGCGCGCGGCGCGAGCGCGAAGGGCGGCACGCTGTCGGCGAAGCTGAGCTCGCCGCTGGCGAGCGCGACGCTGTCGGGCAATCTCGGCGACGGCCTGGTGTTCGCGCCCGACGAGCAGCGCACCGAGCTCGCGTTCGCGCTGACGCCGCTGTCGTCCAAGCGCGTCGTCGGCTCGCTCGTGCCGATGTTCGTGCAGGTCGCCTCCGCCGAGCCGTCGGCGCGCGCGTCGCTCGTGCTGTCGAAGTTCAAGCTGCCGCTCGACGGCGACCTCTCGAAGCTCGACGGCACGATCGCGCTCGATCTCGGCAGCGTCGACTTCGGATTCCTGCCCGGGATCGCCGAGCTGTTCGGGCCCGCGCTGTCGCGCAAGGGCCAGCGCCTCGGGCCCTACGCGCTCTCGATCAAGGGCGGCGTCGTGTCGTACGAACGACTGAGCATCGACGTCGGCGGCAAGCCGATCGTGTTCAGCGGCTCGTGCAACCTCGCCAAGTCCGAGTTCGCGCTGCAGCTCGGGATCCCGCTCGCGTACGCGGGCAAGTCGATCGCCGCGCAGCTCGACAAGTACAAGCAGTTCGTGCCGCCCGACCTCGAGATCCCGCTCACGATCAAGGGCGCGTGGACGAAGCCGAAGATCGGGATCGCCGACGGTTTCATCGAGAAGCTCGCCGAGGGCGCGCTGAAGGGCGCCGTCAAGGACGGCCTCCTCGAGGGACTGCTCGGCGGCAAGAAGAAGTAGCGTCCTAGATCCGCACCGGTCGGCCGAGCTTGGCCTCCATCACGCGTGCGATGTTCGCGTAGAGCTCGTGGCCGTCGCGGTCGTCGACCCAGGTCTGCCGCGCGTCGTTCCAGTTGTAGTGCCACGCGCGCGCGCCGGCGGCGAACCACATCTGATCGGCGGCTTCCTGGCGATTCAGCACGTACGCCGGCTGACCGGGGAATTCGATCTTGACCACGCCGTCCATCGTCGAGAAGTCGACCTCGTCGGGATCGAACGGCTCGAGCGCCTTCACGACGCGCTCCAGGCACTGATCGGCGAGTCGGCGGTAGAGCTGGCGGTCCATGCGGGCACCAGCATGCGGGCAGCGCGCGCGCTCGACAACGCCTCTCGCCTTGCTCCGCACCTCCCAACACTCCAACATGGGAATGGCGGCGCCGCGAACAGCCGCGCCGTGGCCCGAGGAATGAGTTCCACCGCCGCGCAGGTCCTGGTGTTCGATTCGAGCGAGGCCACCGGCATCGGCTGGTGCGACGCGCTCGCCGCGCGTTCGCGCGGACGCCTGCGCGGCAGCACCGTGACGACGCTCGATGCGGCCGAGCACGAGCTCTCGTCGCAGCCGATCGCGGCGATCCTGCTCGTTCCCGACGCCGCCGGTCAGTGCTTCGAACTGCTCGCACGGCTGCGCAGCCTGATGCCGGCGCTGCCCGTCGTCGGCGTCGGCGACGCGGCGAGCGGCGAGCGCTTCGCACGCGAGGGCGGCCACGAGTGGGTCGAGCTCGAGCCGGGCACCGCTCCCGACGCGCGCGAGCAGCAGCTCGTCGAGCGCGTGCTGCGCTTCGCCGTGGAGCGCGCGGGACTGCAGTCCGAGCTCGAGCGGCAGCGGCGCCTCGGCCTGCACCTCGCGCACCACGACACGCTGACCGATCTGCCGAACCGCCAGCTCTTCCGCACGCAGCTGCGGCAGTTGCTGCACCAGGCGCAGCGCAATCCGCGCGCGCTCGCGGTGATGTTCGTCGACCTCGATCGCTTCAAGCAGATCAACGACACGCTCGGTCACCGCGTCGGCGACCTGATGCTCGTCGAGGTCGCGCGGCGGCTGCAGAGCTGCGTGCGCGAGACCGACATCGCCGCGCGCCGCGGCGGCGACGAATTCACGGTGCTGCTCGACGGGATCCGCCGCGGTCAGGACGCGGCGCGCGTCGCGCGCAAGATCCTGACGGAGATCGCGAAGCCGTACTCGATCGGCGGGCACGAGCTCTTCCTCACCGCGAGCATCGGCATGAGCCTGTTCCCGGCCGACGGCGCCGACTCCGAAGCGCTCGTGCGCAACGCCGACATCGCGATGTACCGCGCCAAGGCGCGCGGCGGGAACACCTACCAGTTCTTCATGCCCGAGATGACCGATCGGGCGATGGAGCGGATGGAGATGGAGAACAGCCTGCACCAGGCGCTCGAGCGCCAGCAGTTCGTTCTCTACTACCAGCCGCAGGTCGATCTCACGAGCGGGCGCATCGTCGCGATGGAGGCGCTGATCCGCTGGCAGCACCCGGAGGCCGGCATGATCTTCCCCGACGAGTTCATCCCGCTCGCGGAGGAGACCGGGATCATCGTCCGCATGGGCGAGTGGGTGCTCGGCGAAGCGTGCCGGCAGGCCAAGCGCTGGGACGAGCAAGG
The DNA here is from genome assembly GCA_004296785.1 of Planctomycetota bacterium. Classification (GTDB taxonomy): domain Bacteria; phylum Planctomycetota; class UBA1135; order UBA1135; genus GW928-bin9. The sequence continues at coordinate 1,407 of SCVU01000100.1, read as the reverse complement.
GCTCACGCCGGTCGTGCAGGCCGTCAACTTCTCCGCGCGCCAGTTCCAGTTCCGCCGGCCGGTCGAGCGGATCCGCGAAGTGCTGCAGGAGACCGGACTCGATCCGGCGCGGCTCGATCTCGAGCTGACCGAGAGCGCGGTGATGAAGGACCCGGGCTTCGCGATGGAGACGCTGCGCAAGCTGCGCGACATGGGCGTCTCGATCTCGATCGACGACTTCGGGACCGGGCAGTCGTCGCTCGCGTACCTGAAGAAGTTCCCGATCAGCAAGCTGAAGATCGACAAGACGTTCATCCACACGCTGCTCGCGGATCGCAAGGACGCGGCGATCACGAACGCGATCATCGCGATGGCGCACGAGCTCGAGCTCAAGGCCGTCGCGGAAGGCGTCGAGACGCCGGCGCAGTTGGAGTATCTGCGCGGGCCGGGCTGCGACGAGGTGCAGGGGTATCTGTTCAGCCGACCGGTGCCCGCCGAGGAAGCCGGGCGCTTGCTCGCGAGCTGGAACACGCCGCTCAACTGAGCGCGGCGGGGATTCCTGACGGCGGCGGCAGCGCGACGGCGCTTGAGAAGGACGAGCGGGCGCGTGTGCGCCTCCGTCCCCACCCCAGCTCCATCGAACGCATGCCCCTTTTCACCTCTGCGCGCCTCGCAACTCTCCTGCTCACGTTCGCTGCGTCCAGCGCCGCCGCGCAGAGCTACGCGTGGCGCTACTACCGCCCCGGCAACACCGGCATCCAAGGCGACTTCAACGAGGCGGTCCACGTCGGCCCCGACGGCGACCCGTACATCGGAGGCTACGACCCGGGGTTCGAGGAGGGCGGCTTCGCGAAGTTCGCGCAGGCACAGAACCGCTGGATCAACTACTCGAACGTCGATCTGCCGGTGATCGGTCATCCGAACCTGACCGGCACGGCGCGCGTGAGCGACATCGCCGCGGATGCGCAGGGCAAGCTGTGGATGTCGACGTGGCGCGGCGCGCTGTCCTTCGATCCCGCGGTGGGCGTCGCGTCGCTCGCGAATCACGCGGGCGCGCTGCCCGCGCTCGTCGACGGCGGCGCGCGCGACGTCGAGATCGCGCCGGACGGCAGCGTGTGGTTCGCGCTCGTCGGTTTCGGCGGCAGTCAGGGCGGGCTCGTGCGCCACGTGCCGGCGACGAACTCGTGGAAGTACTGGACCGGCGGCAGCGCGCCGCAGGGCGGCAACAACTGGCCGCAGCTCGTGTGGTCGGTGCGCCACGTGTCGGCGCAGCCGAAGCCGGGCGGCGGCTACCTCGTGTGGATCGACAGCGAGAACAGCGGCGCGACGGTCGTGTACGACAGCGCGACGCAGGCGTTCACGACCACCGACTTCCAGTTCACGCCGGGCTCGATCCTCGAGCTGCCCGGCAAGGACTCGACCGACGAC
>SCVU01000776.1 GCA_004296785.1 Planctomycetota bacterium | reverse complement strand
TGCTGCCGGGCTTCGCGTTCGTCAACGAGCCGCTCGCGCAGCTGTACGGCTGGACGCACGTGAAGGGCGACGCGCTGCGCCGCGTGAACGTCGAGGACGCGCGCCGCGGCGGACTGCTCGGGCAGGCGGCGATCCTCGCGCTGACGAGCAATCCGACGCGCACCTCGCCGGTCAAGCGCGGCAAGTTCGTGCTCGAGGCGCTGCTCGGCGCGCCGACGCCGCCCCCGCCGCCCGGCGTCGGCGACCTCGACGAGGACGATGCGCCGGGCAAGGCGCGCAGCCTGCGTGAGAAGCTCGAGGAGCACCGCCGCGACGCCGCGTGCGCGGCGTGCCACGACCGACTCGACCCACCGGGCCTCGCGCTCGAGCACTATGATCCGATCGGCGCGTGGCGCGTGCGCGAGAACGCGCTGGCCGTCGATGCGAGCGGCGAGCTGCGCGGCAAGCGCTTCGACGGGCCGGAGGAGCTCGCGCGCCTCGTCGCCGAGGATCCGGGCTTCGTGCGCAACCTCGCCGAGAAGCTCGCGAGCTACGCGCTCGGCCGCGCGCTGTCCGCGGCGGACGTCGCACAACTGCGCGCGTGGATCGACGCGCAGGGCAAACGCGAGCTGCGCCTGAACGACCTCGTCGAGGCCGTCGTGCTGCTCGACGCATTCCGCCACCGCATCGGCGGCGAGAAGAACTCAGGCGAGAAGAGCTCCGGCGACAAGAGCGCGGACGGGAAGAAGCCATGAAGCGACTCTCGCGGCGCACGCTGCTGCGCTCCGGATCGACGGTGCTCGCGCTGCCGCTGCTCGACGCGATGCTGCCCGGCATGGAGCCGGTGCGCGGCCCGCTGCGCGGCGGCGACGCGCGCCCCGCGCGCCTCGTGTGGATCTACGTGCCGAACGGGATGCGCATCGACAAGTTCGCGCCGACCGCCGCGGGCCCGCTGACGGACGCGCCGCCGACGCTGAAGCCGCTGGGCGCGTTGCTCGCGCAGGTCACGCTGATCCGCGGGCTCGCGCAGGACAAGGGCCGCGCGAACGGCGACGGGCCGGGCGACCACGCGCGCGCGTGCGCGAGCTACCTGACCGGCGCGCAGCCGCTGAAGGCGCCGGACGGGCGGCTGCGCGTCGCGCTCTCCGCGGACCAGATCGCCGCGCGCGCGCTCGGCGTGTCGACGCGGCGGCCGAGCCTCGAGATCGGCTGCGAGCCGACGGTGCCGGGCGGCCAGTGCGACTCGGGCTACCCGTGCGCGTACTCGTCGAATCTGTCGTGGATCACGCCGACCGTGCCGGCGCTCAAGGAGTTCGATCCGCGCGCGGTCTTCGATCGGATGTTCCGCGAGGGCCGCGGCGACGAGACGCCGGAGCAGCGCGAGCAGCGCTGGAAGTCGCGCGCCAGCGTCGTCGACCTCGTGCGCGAGCACGCGCGGCGCCTGGAGTCGCGCGTGTCGAGCGCGGATCGCGCGCGCCTCGACGAGTACCAGAGCGGGCTCGTCGCGCTCGAGAAACGGATCCAGAACGCGCTCGCCGGCGGCGAGTCGCAGGTGTCGAGCGATCTGCGGCCGAAGGGGATTCCGGCCGACGCGCAGGAGCACGTCGACCTGATGTTCGACCTGCTCGCGCTCGCGCTCGAGACCGACAGCACGCGCGTCGCGACGTTCCTCGTCGCGAACGAGGGCAGCAACAAGAGCTACGCGTCGATCGGCGTGCCCGAGGGGCACCACGATCTGTCGCACCACGGGAAGGAGCTGGACAAGCTCGACAAGCTCGCGCGGCTCGACCACTACCACGTCGAGCGCTTCGCGCGGTTCCTCGCGCGGCTCGACAAGGCGCGCGAGGGAGACGCGAGCGTGCTCGACCGGACGCTCGTGTGCTTCGGCAGCGGGCTCGAGGACGGCAACCGGCACAACCACGAGGACCTGCCGACGCTCGTCGCCGGCGGGCGCTCACTCGGCGTCGCCGGCGGCCGCGTGCTGGTGAACGAGCGCGAGACGCCGCTGTGCAATCTGCACCTCGCGCTGCTCGAGAAGGCCGGCGTGGCGTGCGATCGCGTGGGCGACTCGACGCAGCCGCTCGCGCTCTAACTCTTTGGCGAGCGGCTCATTGCGGCCGCGGCGCGAGCCCTCCGCAGCGCGCTCCGAGCGCGCGATTCGAAGCGTTCGATCGCCGCTCGATCGAGCACGCGCTCGCACGTCCGGTCGCTCGCGCGCCATCGGTCAATGCCGCGCGACCTCGCGCGTAGGATGGCGCCTTCATTCGACGCGCGGCCCCCTGCCCCAACCATGATCGCCGTTTCGAATCACTCCGTCGCCGTATCGATCGTCGTGCTGTGCCTGTTCATCGCGTTCCTGATCGCGATGGGCGCGTTCCTCGTCAAGCTGGTCGTCCACGCGCGCAAGGACGGCTCGGGCGCGCTGTCGGGCTGCCTGCTCGCGACCGGTTTCGGCTTCCTGACGATCGTGCTCGCCGCGTTCGCGTTCGCCGCCGGAGCCGTGACGATCGGCGTCGCCGCGGGACCCGACATCGTCGACGAGACGCTGACGCGGCTCGACGGCATCGAGCGGCGCGCTGCCGAGCACCGGCGCAGCAGCGATTCACAGCCGAGCGATTCAGAACGGAACGACGCGCAGCGGCGCGACACGGTGCGGCGCGAGGTCGACGCCGCGCTCGACGAAGCCGCGCGCGCGTACGACGAAGCGCTGGCGACGGCACGCGACGCGGGCGCGACGGCGCGCAGCGACGTGCGCGCGGCACTGCAGGAAGCCGCGCAGGCGATGCAGGAGGCGCGCGACACGATGCGCGAGGCGCTGCGCGACGTGCGGACGGCCGTGCGCGACCGCGACGGCGCTGCGCCGCACGCCGCGCCGGCGGGTCCGCGGATGGAGCTGCGCCTCGACGTTACCGGCGATCCGGGCGAGGCGCTCGCACAGCTCGTCGATCGCGTCGTCGGGCACGAGGCGGAGGTCGCGATCCTGCGCGAAGAAGGCGGCGGCACCGCGCGCTGGGTGTTCGTCGTGCCGGCGCGGCCGACCGAGCAGGTCGCGGCGCTCGAGGACGAGCTGCGCGCGGAGCTCGCGAAGCTCGCTCTGCCCGACGGAGTGCGCGTGGAGTTCCGCGACGTGGTGCTGCAGGATGAGCAGCACCATGAGCAGCGCTGAAACGCCGCGCGGCGCCACCGAGACCGCTCACGCCCCCACCGCGGCCGGCGCGCTGAGCAGCATCGACTTCCGCGGTCAGGTCGCCGTCATCACCGGCGGCGGCACCGGCCTCGGCCTCGAGATCAGCCGCGCGCTCGCCGAGCTCGGCGCCCACGTCTGGATCGCCTCGCGCAGCGCCGACCACCACCGCGCGTTCCTCGACGAATGCACCGCGCGCGGCTGGAGCGGCACCGCGCGCGTGCTCGACGTCCGCGAGACCGCGCAGGTCGGCGCGCTCGCGCGCGAGGTCGACGAACGCCACGGCCGCTGCGACATCCTCGTCAACAACGCCGCCGGCAACTTCGTCTGCCCGTCCGAGCGCTTGTCCGAGCGCGCCTGGCGCGCGGTCCTCGGCATCGTCCTCGACGGCAGCTTCTACTGCTCGCGCGACTTCGGCCGCGTGATGATCGCCCGCGGCGGCGGACAGATCCTCAACGTGCTCGCGACCTACGCGTGGACCGGCATGCCCGGCGTCGTGCACTCCGCGTGCGCGAAGGCCGGCGTGCTCGCGATGACGCGCACGCTGGCCGTCGAGTGGGCGCGCCACGGCATCCGCGTCAACGCGGTCGCGCCGGGACCGTTCCAGTCCGACGGCGCGCGCGCGAACCTGTGGCCCGACGAGGAACACGAGCGACGCCTGCGCGAGCGCATCCCGCTGCAGCGCTTCGCCGATCCGCGCGAAGTCGCCGCGCAGTGCGTGTGGCTGCTCGCGCCGGCGAGCGCGTACCTGAACGGCGAGTGCGTGACGATCGACGGCGGCGCCTCGCTCGGACAGGGCATGTGGGAGCAGGGCGCCGGGATCCGCCGCCAGCGCGGCGACTGATCACGCGAACGGCAGCGCGCCGCTCTGCGCTTCGCCAGCGTCCGCCGCGTGGCGCGCCATGTAGTCGCGCACGCGGAACTTGCGCGCCGTGTTCGCGCTCGACATGTAGCGGATCACGCCGAAGATCGGCCGCTCGGGCGCCCACGGCCGGTCGTAGCGGCCGAAGCACCACGCGATGCCCGAGTACGAGTTCGGGTCGCGCCCGTCGAGTGCGTACTTGTTGTTGAGCTCGACCAGCGTCGCGAACGCCTCGCGCGGGTGGCGCGACCACTCGAGCACCTTCTTGCCCCACAGCATGCGCAGGTAGTTGTGCATGCCGCCGCTGCGCACGAGCTCGCGCTGCGCACAGTTCCACAGCTCGTCGTGCGTCGACGCGCGCTCGAGCTCGGCGTGCGTGTAGACGTGCGGACGGCGGTCGCGCGCGTGCCGCTCGAGCGTCGCGAGCGCCCACGCGGGCAGCGACTCGTAGCGGTCCGAGTCCGGATGGTGCACGAACGCGTTGAACCCGAGCTCGCGCCACGTGACGAGCTCGTCGAGGAAGCTCTCGGCGCCGGCGCTCATCCCCCACCAGCCCTCCTTCTTGCCTGCGGTGCTCGCGCCGAGCGCGGCCGGGCTCCAGCTCTCGCGCGCGGCCAGCGCGGCGAACACCTCGTGCGCGCCGACGTGGCCGTAGTGCAGGTACGGCGACAGTCCGCTCGCGGCGGGAGCATCGACGTGCGAGCGCTCTTCGTGGTAGCGGTCGAGATTGCGCGCGAGGAACGCCGCGAGCACGCGCGCTCCCTCGCTCGGTCCGCCGGGCCGCGCGACCGCCGCGACGCCGAGGTCGAGGCCTTCGACGGCGGGCGCGCCGCGCGCATCGGCGAGCTCGCGCGCGCCGCGGAGCTCGAAGCGCCGCAGCACGGCCGGCGCGAGCTCGGCCTGGCCGCGCGCGCGGAGCTGGTCGAGCGGTTCGGCGAGCGGCGCGCGCGCGAGGTGCGGCGCGAGCTCGCGCTGCAGGTAGCGGCGCAGATCGTAGGCGCGCGCGAACGCACCGGGCGCGGCGCGCAGCGGCAGCAGCCCGCAGGAGTCCACCGCCTCGAACGCGACGGGCGACTGGCGCGCGGCCGCGGCGAGCGCGCGCGGCAGGAAGAAGCACGGCCAGTCGTCGGCGACGACCGCGCACGCATCGGCCGCGAGCGCCGCGAAGAGTCCCTTGCCCGCGCCCGCGCGCGGCTCGATCCACGCGGAGTACGCGACGCCGGCGGCGGCACAGCGCGCCGCATTGTCGCGCATCCCGTCGATCGCGAACGCGTGATGGCGCGCGCTCGCCCAGCGGTAGCCGGCGCGCAGCGCCTCGAACACGAGCAGCGGGCGCTCGAGCTCGTTGGCGAGCTCGACCGCGCGCTGCAGCCCGAAGTTGTGCCGCGTGCGACGCGCGGCGGACATCCAGTACAGCACGTAGCGCGCGGCGCCGCGCCGCGGGCGGTCGTTCAGCGATCGGAGGCGCAGCGGGTCCATCGTCAGCAGCGCGGCGCGCGTGCGCGGCGCGGCGCACATCGTGTGCGGCGGCGGCGCGCGCCGCGCGCACGATTGCACGGTTTCACGCGCCGCGAGCGCCAGAAAAAGCTGGACGGGGTCCGGCTCCCCGTGGAACCGAACCCCGTCGCGCGTCCGCTGCCGCGGAACTCGCTGGACGCGAAGCGCCTAGAACCGGAAGGGCAGCCGCAGGTACTCGAGCTCGGGGCGCGGGCTCGACGGCAACAGCCCCGTCGCGAGCGCGTCGATGTCGAACTCGACCTCGAAGCGGATGAACTGCAGCTTGCCCAGCGTCGCCGGCGTGTTGAAGTCCGCGATGTTCGCGGTCTTCGGCACGAGGATCGTCGTCTCGTCCGGCGTGCCGTCGATCTTCGCCTGCGCGCCTTCGAACTTGACGCGGATGTTCGCGCTGGCGGGCAGCGAGTCCTGCGTGCTCGAGGTCACGACGCGGAAGAAGCGCCGCAGCAGCACGAGCTGCGTCTGAGCGCCGCCGCCCGGGTTGAACGACGTCAGCAGCGCACCCGAGCTCGAAACGGTCAGCGAGAGCTGGTGCGTCGCCGGGTTCCACGACGCGGAGGCGACGTCGAACGTCTTCTTCGCATTCGGATTGACCGACGATTGCAGCCGCAGCTTCGCTTCGTCGAGCAGCTCGGGATTGCGCAGGAAGATGTCCGCCGCGGTGCTCTCCATCGACGTCGAGTCGACGATCACCGTGCGGCCGTCGGGCTGGATGTCGCCCGACACGAGCGTCACCGGACCGAGGATCGAGGTCGCGTCGTCGACCACGCCGCTCGTCTTGTTGACGAGTCCGGTGGTCGTGTTGATGCCCTCGAAGAAGAACTCGATCGCCTCGACGCCGCCGCCGATCGCCACGCCGGCGCCGCCGACGGGGATCCACACCGAGCGCGCCTTCGAGCGCGCGCCGAAGGTCGGGACGAGCAGCTGCGAGTCCGGCGCCGACATCTGCGCCAGCGTCTTCGCGGCCGGGAGCACGATGTCGCCCGCGCCGCCGAGCGTGTGCAGCTGGATGATGCCGGGGCCGCCCGAGCCGCCCGAGTCGTCGGAGTCGGCCTGCGCGGTCTTGCCGGCGCCGTGCTTGCCGCCGCGCGACGTGAGCGAGTTGTCGATCGTCGACGCCGAGAAGTCGATCTTCTTGCCGGCCTGGATGATCAGGTGGCCGCCCGAGCCGCCGCCCGAACCGCCGCCGACGTGGTTGAGGCCGATCGTGTTCTCACCGGCCGCGCCGTCGCCGCCGTCGACGTTGATGCGACCCGCGCCCTTGAGCTTGACCGTGTCGAGCGCCTGGATCAGCAGCGAGGCGCCGCCGCCGCCGCCGCCGGAGCCCTTCTCGTCGCTCGAGATCGTCCAGGCCGGCGTCGGGAACGTCGGACCCGCGCAGGCGTTGCCGCCCGCGCCGCCGCCGTGGCCGGCCCACGGCTTCGTCAGCTCGCCGATCGTGACCGTGCTCGTGAC
>SCVU01000775.1 GCA_004296785.1 Planctomycetota bacterium | reverse complement strand
CGGCGTCGAGCTCCGTCGTCGGCTCGGTCGCTCGCGCCACCTCGGCGTGCTTGCGCGCCGCGATCGCGTCGCGCCGGCCCGCGTCGACCGCGCGGTTCTTCGCCGCGGCCATCAGCCATGCGCCGGGATTGGCGGGGATGCCGCTCGTCGGCCAGCGCTCGAGCGCCGCGACCAGCGCCTCCTGCGCGAGATCCTCGGCGCGATCGACGTCGCGCGTGAAGCGCACGAGGCCGCCGAGCAGTCGGGCGGCCTCGATCCGCCACACCACTTCGACGGCCGCGCGCGTGGGCGTGTCCGACTCGCGCACCCGCGCCTACTTCTGCTGGCGCTCGATCTCGGCGCGCAGTCGATCCTCCTGCGCGCGCAGCTCCGGCGTGAACTCCGCGCCGAAGTCGGCGGCCTCGAACACGGGCCGCAGCTCGAGCTCGCACTCCTCGCCGGGCATCGGATCCGGGCAGCGGCGCGCCCACTCGAGCGCCTCTTCCATCGAGCGCACCTGCCACATCCAGAAGCCGGCGATCAGCTCCTTCGTCTCGGCGAACGGGCCGTCGACGACGATGCGCTTGCCGCCCTTGAACTGGATGCGCTTGCCCTTCTTGCTCGGGTGCAGGCCGTCGCCGGCGAGCATGATCCCGGCCTTGACGAGCTCCTCGTTGTACTTGCCCATGTCGGCGAGCAGCTTCTCGCTCGGCATCAGGCCCGCTTCGCTGTTCTTGGTCGCCTTGACGATCACCATCACGCGCATGTTCGTGCTCCTGTCGATTGAAGTCTGATTCGGGTTCGGGTTGGGCGGCGCGGCTGTGTGCCGGCTTCGACTTCGCGACGAACAAGGTTGGCGATGCTCGACGAGGACTCACGAAATCCTTGGCGGGATGCGTGGTGCGTGGCGACCAAGTCGATGGTCCAGAACGACTTAGGTGCTGCGCTCCGTTCGCGCGCCACGGCTGGCGGTGCGCGGCGAGCGCGTCTACCTTGGCGTGCCGCCGCGGTCGGCACCTCGATGAAGCTCGTGTTCGCGATGCGCGTGACGCTCCTGGTCGTCGCGGTGTCGGGCGCCGCGCGGGCCGCGCAAGTCGAGACTCGCGCGGCGCCTCCGACCGCGCCCGCCCGCGCGGTTCCGACGTACGACTTGACGCTGCGACTGCTGCCCAGCGCGCACCGACTCGAAGCGTCGGGGATCGTCGTCGTGCCGCCGAGCAACGCCGAGCGCGCCGTCCTCGCGTTCGGCCTGCGCGCGGAGATGCGCGCGCCTCGGGTCACCGTGCTCGCGCCGAGCGCGAGCGCCGGCGAGGCGACGTTGCGCGACGTCGGACCTGACAACGGACCGGATGGACGTCGGCGCGCGTCGACGCGCTGGGAGCTCGTGCCGGCGCGCGCCTTCACGGCGAACGAGCCAATCGCGCTGCAGTTCGACTACGCCGGCGGCGAGGACGCAATCGACGATGGCTACTTCCGCGTCGCGACCGATGGATCGTTCGCCGCGACGAACGGCTCCGCGTGGATCCCGGTGTTCGACGGCGACGAGGGCCTCGGCACGCTGCGATTCGTCGTGCCGCGCGGCGAGGTCGTCGTCGCGAGCGGCGCGCTCGTCGAGCGGACCGACGCCGGCGACGAGTCCACCTTCGTGTTCCGGCTGGCGGAGCCTTCCATCGTCGGTTTCGCTGCCGGCGCCTACACGGTCGTCCGACGCCGCGAAGGCCGCATTCCGCTCTCGGTGTACTTGTTCTCGCAGCACCCGCGCGTCGAAGGTCTGCTCGACGTGCTCGCGCGGTCGCTCGGGGTGCTCGAGCGCGAGTTCGGGCCGTTCGCGTTCCGCGAGCTCGCGCTCGTCGAGTCGTCGCCGGATGCAGCGCGAAGCGAAGGCTTCGACGGAATGGCGCTGCCCGGGTTCTTCCTCCTGCAAGGGGACGCGCTGCGGCACGAGCCATTGGACGTCGTTCCGATCGCTCACGAGCTCGCGCATCAGTGGTTTCCGTACCTCGCGCGCGGTGCCGGAGGCGCGACGCCGCTCGTCCTCGACGAGGGGCTCGCGCACTACGGTGCGCTGCGCGTCGTCGAGGAGCTCGACCCCACGGGGGCGATCGCGGCGCGGCGACGCGGTCTGCGTCGTGCGTTGCGCATGATCGCGGCGGGTTACGACTCCCCGCTCGGCGCGCTCCCGAACAAGGCGTCGTCGTACTCGCTGTCCGTGTTCAAGGGCGCGCACGTCTACGACATGCTGTCGCGCCACGTCGGTCGCGAGGCGTTCCGCGGCGCGCTGCGCCGAATCGCGACGGAGCACGCGCGCGGCTCGTTCACGCTCCCGGACCTGCTCGCGGCGGTCGAGAGAGCCGCGGGACGCGAGCTCGACGAGTTCTACGCGGCGTGGTTCGGTCGCGCGGGATGTCCGACGCTCGCGCTGAGCTGGCAGCAGGGCGAGCGCAAGCTCGAGTGCACGATCACGCAGTCGTCGCTGCCGTATCGACTCGACGTGCCGATTCAGATCGCGCTCGCTGACGGCACCCTGCTGCTGCGGAGGATGCAGGTCGAGAGCGTGACGACGAGCCTCGAGCTCGAGGTGCCGCAGCCCGTGGCCGCCGTCGCGCTCGACCCAGAGCTCGAGCTGTTCCACGCGACGCCCGAGCAATGGCAGGAAGCGCGCGATCTCGCCTGGCTCACCCGCGGGGAGTTTCTGCGCGACACGGGAAGGACGGACCTCGCGATCGAGCGCATGCTCGAAGGACTGTCGCACCTGCCGGAAGTCGACGCGAACGGAGTGGAGTTCCGACTCCGCGCGGGCGTCGGGGAGCTGCACGAGCGCGCCGGCCGGCTCGAGGAAGCGGCGCTCGCCTACGAGCGCGCGCTCGGCCTCTCGGTGCGACCCAAGCAGCACGTGGGGCACGCGCAGCTCGGCCTCGCTCGCGTGGCGAGCGACCTCGGTGATCGCAAGCGCGCGATCGAGGCCGCGCGAGCGGCGTTGGCGAGCGAACTCGAGAACGGCGAGCTGACGCTGACCACCGATAGGGCGCTCGCACTGCTCGCGCGCCTCGGCGCGGACGAGTCCTCCGACTGAAGCGTCGACGGTCAGTCGCGCTGCGTCTCGAGCTGCAGCGTCGCGTGCCCGATGTGGAACTGGCGCTCCACGAGCGCCGTGACCTCGCGCTGCACGCGCTCGGCGTCGGCGAGCGGCTGGTCGTCGACGACCAGATGCGCCATCAGGCACACGTAGCCGCTCGTGATCTCCCACACGTGCAGATCGTGCACGTCGCGCACCGCCGGCACGCCCGCGAGGATCGCGTCGCGCACGCGGTCGGGCTCGATGTGCTCCGGCGTCTGTTCGAGCAGGATCCGCAGCGCCTGGCGCAAGAGACCGAAGCCCCACCACACGATCACCGCGGCGACGAGCAGCGAGAGCGCGGGGTCGATCCACTGCCAGCCGGTCGCCCACAGCACGACGCCGCCGATCACGATCGCGACCGACGACAGCGTGTCGCCGAGCATGTGCAGGAACGCGCTCCTCGTGTTCAGGTCCTCCGCGCCCGCGCGGTGCAGGATCCACGCGGTCAGCAGGTTCACCCCGAGCCCGAGCGCCGCGATCGCCGTCATCTGCGGCCCGGCGACCGGCGCCGAGCTCGAGAAGCGCGCGAAGGCTTCCCACGCGATCCACACGGTGAACGCGAGCAGGCCGACGCCGTTGGCGAGCGCGGCGAGGATCTCGGCGCGGTGCAGTCCGAAGTGCGAGCGCGAGTCGCGCGGCAGCGCGGAGATGTGGAACGCGCCCCAGCTGACGAGCAGCGCGACCGCGTGGCTCGCCATGTGCGCGGCGTCCGACAAGAGCATCAGGCTGTCGGTCCACAGGCCGCCGACGATCTCGACGGCCATCATCGCGAGCGTCAGCGCGATGCACAGTCCGAGCGCGCGGCGCGAGCGCGCGCTGGCGCCCGACGGGTCGTGCTCGCCGTGCTCGTGCGAATGTCCGCCGTGTCCGTGGTCGTGCGCGTGGCCGTGGGAGTGCCCGTGCGCGCCGCGCGCGAGCGGCCCGTGGCGCTGGTCGCAGTCGGGCGAGGAGGCGCGAGCGTTCACGACCCGCGCAGTATCGGTCGTGTTCGAGCGCGCGCACAAGGCCCGGCGGTCGTTACGCTGCGCGGCTGTCCATGGGCGAACAGAACTACATCCTCGGCGCCAACGATCACGAGCTCGCGCGACTCGGTTTCCAGCACGAGGTCTGGTCGGGCCCCACGCGCGAGCTGCTCGAGAAGGCCGGCGTGCGCGCCGGCGCGCGCGTGCTCGACGCGGGCGCGGGGCCGGGCTTCGCGACCGCGCTGATCCGCGAGCTCGTCGGCGATCGCGGGCGCGTGCTCGCGCTCGACGAGGCCGAGCGCTGGCGCGCGGTGCACGAGCAGCGCAACGCGGAGCGGCGCTGGTCGAACGTCGAGTTCCGCATCGCGAAGCTCGAACAGCTCGAGTTCGGTGCCGGCGCGCTCGAAGCCGGCGCGTTCGACGTCGTCTACATGCGCTGGGTGCTCTCGTTCGTGCCCGAGCCCGCGCGCGTGCTCGCGAACCTCGCGCGCGCGCTCGTGCCGGGCGGTCGGCTCGTCGTGCACGACTACAACCACGAGGGGATCTCGGTCTTTCCCGAGAGCCCGGGCTTCCGCGCGTCGATCCGCGCGACGCGCGCGTGGTACGCGCGCGCCGGCGGCAACACGTTCGTGATGGGGCACCTGCCGCGCCATCTGCGCGAGGCCGGGCTGCGCCCGGTCGAGCACGTGCCGCGCGTCCTGTGCGGCGGGCCGGAATCGCCGGCGTTCCGCTGGGCCGGCGCGTTCTTCCCGCACTACTCGCAGAAGATGCTCGACGACGGGCTGATGACCGCCGCCGAGCGCGAGCTGTTCCTGCGCGAGTGGAGCGAGCGCGAGCGCGACCCCGACGCGATGTTCTTCTCGCCGATCGTGACGGGCACGATCGCGACGCGCGCTTGATGTGCGCGTGCTAACGTCGTCGCCTCCCTCGAAGCACTCGCCATGAGCTCACAAGGACTGCAGGATCGCTACGCGCCGCACAACCGCTGCTTCGGCTGCGGGCCGTCGAACGAGCAGGGACTGCGCATCAAGAGCGTGCCGCAGGGCGACGAGGTCGTCGCCGACTGGATGCCGCAGGCGCACCACGAGGCGTTCGAGAACGTGCTGAACGGCGGGATCTGCGGCGCGCTGCTCGACTGCCACCTGAACTGGACGGCCGCGTACCACTTGATGCAGAAGAGCGGCGCCGCGACGCCGCCGTGCACGGTGACGGCGGAGTACCACGTGAAGCTCAAGCGGCCGACGCCGATGAATCAACCGGTGCGGCTCGTCGCGAAGGTCGTCGAGTCGGGCGCGGATCGCGCGGTGGTGGAGGGCACGCTGTCGTCGGGCGGCGTCGTGACGGCGACGTGCAAGGGCACGTTCGTCGCGGTCAAGGAAGGACATCCGGCGTATCACCGCTGGTAGCGCGATGGGGCTCGCACTCTCGTTCCTGCTGCTCGCGGCCGCCGCGCAGGCGCCGAGCCCGCCGCGCGTGCTCGAGCTCGTCGAGACCGCTCCGATCGAAACGACGCTCGATCACGCGGACATTCCCGAGGCGGCCGACGTGTGGCTCGCGATGATCGCCGGCGCGAAGTCCTCGCTCGACCTGTCGCACTTCTACGTGTCGAACCTGCCCGGCAAGCGGCTCGAGCCGATCCTCGCCGCCGTCGAGGCCGCGGCCGCGCGCGGCGTGAAAGTGCGGCTCATCGGCGACCTCAAGTTCGTCAAGACGTACCCCGAGTCGCTCGATCGCCTCGCCGCGAAGGGCATCGACGTGCTGCGCATCGACTACGCGAAGATCGGCGGCGGCGTCCAGCACGCGAAGTACATGCTCGTCGACGGCACGAGCGCGTACCTCGGCAGCCAGAACTTCGACTGGCGCTCGCTCGAGCACATCCAGGAGCTCGGCGCGCGCTTCGACGATCCGGCGCTCGTTCGCGGCCTCGCCGCGGTGTTCGAGCACGACTGGGAGCTCGGGCACGGACGCGCGGCTCCGGCGCCGCTCGCGAGCGCGGCGCAGGCGACGACGGCCGACGGCGCCGCGGTCGAGCTCGTCGCGAGTCCGAAGGAACACACCGCCGGCGTCGCGTGGGACCTGCCGAAGCTCGTCGCACAGATCGACGGCGCGCAGAAGAGCGTGTGCGTGCAGTTGCTGACGTACAAGTCGGGCAACCGCGAGCTCGGCTACTGGGACGAGCTCGAGAGCGCGCTGCGCCGCGCGGCCGGTCGCCGCGTCACCGTGCGGCTGCTCGTGTCCGACTGGTGCAAGCGCGCGGGCACGATCGAGGCACTGCAGAGCCTCGAGGTGCTGCCGAACGTCGAGGTGCGGCTCGTCACGCTGCCCGCGTGGTCCGGCGGCTTCGTCTCGTTCGCCCGCACGATCCACTCGAAGTACATGGTCGTCGACGGCGCGCGCGCGTGGCTCGGCACGAGCAACTGGGAGCGCGACTACTTCTACCAGTCGCGCAACGTCGGGCTCGTCGTCGCGGGCGGCGCGCTGCCGGCGCGACTGCAGCGCTTCTTCGAGGACGGCTGGGCGAGCCCGTACGCGCACGCGGTCGACGCCTGCGCGAAGTACGAGGCGCCGAAAGTCAGCGACGAGAGCGGCAAGTAGCGCGGGCCGCGTGCTCGCGCGCGCCGGAAACGCTACGCTCGCCGTCGCGATGTCCGCGCACGGAACCTTCGCGCTCGGCACGACGCTGAGCGCGCCGCACGGCGCCGAATGGCTGGCGCTCGCGCTGTCGTACCTGCTCGGCGCCGTGCCGTTCTCGTGGCTCCTCGCGCGCGGTCTCAAGGGCGTCGACATCCGCACGATCGGCAGCGGCAACATCGGCTCGACGAACGCGATGCGCGTGCTCGGCAAGCCGCTCGGCGTGGTCGCGTTCGTGCTCGACTTCGCGAAGGGCTGGCTGCCGGTCGCGGTGATCGCGCCGCGCTTCCACGACGGCCCCGACGCGGGTCCCGGTGCGCTCGCGTTCGCCGCGCTGTGCGGCGTCGCGGCGGTGGTCGGCCACGTCTGGCCGATCTACCTGAAGTTCAAGGGCGGCAAGGCCGTCGCGACGACTTCGGGGATGGTCGTCGCGCTCGATCCGCTCGTGTTCGTCATCGGCGGCTTCGGCTGGATCGCGGTCAAGTACGGCGTCGGCTTCGTCGGCCTCGCGTCGATGCTGATGTGCGCGCTGTTCCCGCTCGGCGCCGCGTGGCGCATCTCGACGGGCGACGCGCACTACGACTACGGCGTCGTGTGGGTCCTGGCGGGCCTCGCGTTGCTCGTCGTGATCCGCCACCGCGCGAACATCGCGCGCATGTTCGCCGGCACCGAGCCGCGCAGCGGCAAGCCCGGCCGGCGCGAGGGGACGAATCCATGAGCGAGCCCGATTCCAAGGCCAGGGCGCTGGCGCGGGGGACGCAGCGCGTCGTCGTCATCGGCGACGGCGGCTGGGGCACCGCGCTCGCGCTGATGCTGCACAAGAACCGCATCGGCGTGCGCGTGTGGAGCCACGACCCGGCGCACGCGCAGATCCTCGCGCGCGAGCGCGAGAACAAGCGCTTCCTGCCCGGCGTGCCGCTGCCCGGCGCGATCGAGTTCAGCGCGGATCCGAGCGAGGCCTGTCACGGCGCCGACCTCGCGCTCAGCGTCGTGCCGACGCAGTTCCTGCGCGGCGTCGCCGAGCGCTTCGAGGACGCGCTGCCCGGTCACATGCCGATCGTCAGCGCGACGAAGGGCCTGGAGATCGAGACGTTCCTCACGCCGACCGAGATCCTCGCGCAGACGATCGGCGAGCGCCCGCTGTGCGTGCTGACCGGACCGACGCACGCGGAGGAAGTCGCGCGCGGCAAGCCGGCCTCGCTGATCGCGGCGAGCAAGGACGAGGCGTTCGCGCGGCGCGTGCAGGCGGCGTTCGGCGGCGACACGCTGCGCGTGTACACGCACGGCGATCCGCGCGGCGCGGAGCTCGCGGGCGCGCTGAAGAACGTGATCGCGATCGCCGCGGGCATCTGCGACGGGCTCGAGCTCGGCGACAACGCGAAAGCGGCGCTGATCTCGCGCGGCATGGTCGAGATGGCGCGCTTCGGCCGCGTGCAGGGCGCGCAGGCCGCGACCTTCTTCGGCCTGGCCGGCATGGGCGATCTGATGACGACCTGCTATTCGCGCCACTCGCGCAACCGCGCGGTCGGCGAGCGCGTCGGCCGCGGCGAATCGCTGCAGGACATCCTCGCCAGCATGCGCATGGTCGCCGAGGGCGTGTGGACGACGAAGGCGCTGTTCGGGCCGGAGTCGGACAACAGCGGCGTCAGCATGCCGATCGCGCAGGCCGTGCACTCGATCCTGTTCGAGGGGCTCACGCCGCGCGAGGCGGTGCTGCAGCTGATGCAGCGCGAGCCGGCCGAGGAGATGCAGGGCCTCGAGCTCGGCTGAGCGGCGCGTGATGAGCCCGACCGCGCTGTTCTTCGCGCTCTTCGCGCTGACGCTGGCGCTCTTGCTCGCGGCCGTCGCGACGGGGCTGCGCGCGCGCCGCCGCGCGCACATCGCGATCGTCGCACTGACCGTGCTCGCGCTCGGCGCGACGATCTGGCAGGCGTACCGGCTCGGCGCGCACTACGACCTGGCGAGCGCGGGCGCGATCACGCCGGTGCACATGTTCCTCGCGCGTGCCGCGACGCTCTCGTTCGTGCCGACGGCGGTGCTCGGACTGTTCGTGCTGCGCAAGCCGGCGCTGCGGCGCTGGCACGGCAAGCTCGCGTGGACGTCGGTCGCGCTCGCCGTGTGCGCCGCGGTCACCGGCGTGTGCATGTTGCTCGCCGCCCAGCCGAAATGAGAGCGCCGAAGTGAGCGCGGCGAAGTGAGCGCGCCGCTCGAAGCAGCTCAGCTCGCGCCGACGATGTAATGCCGCGCGATCCACGGCAGTGCGAGCAGGCTCGCGTTGGCGACGATCGCGAGGCTCGCGAAGAACATCCACGCGGCGCGCGCGCGCATGCACCACAGCGCGAGCAGCAGCCCCGGCGCGGCGAACAGCGTCGTGATCGCGGTCAGCACCCAGAAGCCGGGCGCGCGGTGCGGCGCGAAATGCGTCGCGAGCAGGTAGATCCACCACGCCATCCAGCCCGCGCTCGCGAGCGCCATCGAGCGCATCCAGGTCCGGTGGCTGTGGCGCGCGAAGATCCGGCGGCGTGATTGCGGTCGGGCGAGGCGCGGCATCCGGCGAACGAGTTTGACGGCTCCGAACGAACGCCGATACACTCTTCGCCCCCATTCTCCGGGTCGGGGCGTGGCGCAGCCTGGCTAGCGCGCTTGCTTGGGGTGCAAGAGGTCGCTGGTTCAAATCCAGTCGCCCCGACCAACCTGCCTGCTTCAGATCTGCTCGAGCTGGCGGTCCACGACGGCGAGCACGCGCGCGCGCAGTTCGAGCGGCAGGAACTCCAAGCGCGCGGCGAAGTCGGCGCGGCCGGCCGGCAGTTGTTCGCGCAATCGGAACACGCCGCCTCCAACCGCATGCGCGCGCTCGAACGCGCGCTCGAGGTGCTCGCGGATCAGCGCGTGCGTTTTCTCGGCGGCCGTCGCGTCGAGCGCAACTTCCGCCGCGACTTCCTCCGCGAACCACGCCGCGATCACGCCGGCCTCGTGTCGCGAGAGCTCGACGATGCGCCGAGCGTCGTACCACGTGTCGGGCTCCGGCGCTGCGGCATTGCCCAGGGCCGGCGTCACACAGCACGCCTCGCCTTCGAGAACCGCGTCGACCGCCGCGGCCACGCGCTCACCGTCGGCACCCGGCGCGAGCTCGATGCGGAACAGGCGGCCGTCCCACGAGACGCCGCTCGACGCGACGCCGTCGAGCCGATCGATCTCCGCGAGCTTCGGCGCGATCGCGAGGCCGCAACCGAGGCCGTCCGCAGCGCCGCACATGTACGCGTTCGACGTGAGCACGACGTAGCGCGGCTCGCGCGACGGCGATGCGCACGCCGTGACCAGGAGAGCGAGGAGCGCGACGCGGAGCATCGCGCGTCACTCTACCGCCTAACGCAGCGACACTGCCGCGGGCGGCGTGCCGATTCGCAGCCAACCCTCGCCGCTCGGCTCCGAGCCCGAGCGCAGTGCGCGCGCGACCACCTCGGCGCCGTGTGCGAGCCCCGGGCCGGGCGTCGAGAAGTCCGCGTTGCCGTCGACGACGAAGACCCGGCCGTCGCGCACGGCACGGAGTTGCGCCCACTCGGGCCGCTCGGTCAGCAAGTGCAGCTCGCGCTGCGTCCGCGCGATCGACATCGAGCACGCCGCGAGCACGATCGCGTCGGGATCGGCGGCCGCGAGCTCTTCCCACGTCGCGCGCCGCGACGAGTCCTTCGGTCCCGCGACCAC
>SCVU01000774.1 GCA_004296785.1 Planctomycetota bacterium | reverse complement strand
GCAGCTCGCCCGGCGCGGCGAGCACGCGCAGCGCGTCGAGCGAGATCGTGCCGGACGCCGTGTACAGCAGCGCCGCGCCGAACAGGTACAGCGCCGATGCGAACGCGCCGAGCAGGAAGTACTTGAGACCGGCCTCGACGGAGGCCGCGCGCGAGCGGCGCAGCGCGGCGAGCGCGTACAGCGGCAGCGACAGCAGTTCGAGCCCGACGAAGAAGACGAGCAGATCGTTCGCGCCGCTCATCAGCGTCATGCCGGCGACCGCCGACAGCAGCAGCGCGTCGTGCTCGGCGAGCGGCGGCTGCGCGTCGCGGCGGTAGTAGCCGTGGCTCGCGAGCCACGCGATCAGTCCGCCCGCGACGAACAACAGGCCGAAGGCCGCGGACGTGGCGTCGCCGTGGTAGCTGCCGTGCAGCACGGTCCCGACCGGCTGCTGCAGCAAGCGCAGCTGGAACCACGCACAGGCCGCGAGCGCGGCGATCACGAGGAGTCCGCGCGCGCGCGCCAGCGCCTGGTGCAGGTCGACGAGCAGACAGCCGAGCACGCCGGCGGCGAGCGCGGCGAGCGGCCACAGCGCGGCGCGCGCGGGCGCGTCGAACAGGCCGTGGAACTGCTCGCCGATCGCCGACTGCGTGGTGGCTTCCGCGATCATCGGGCTCCTCCGGCGACCAGTGCGCGCGGCGCGTCCGCGGGAACGGAGTCCGTCGGGCCGGCGACGAGCGCGCGCGGCGCGTCCGCGGGAGCCGCGTCCGCAGCGCCGGCGACGATCACGCGCGCCGCTTGCGCGCGCGAGATCGCCGCATCGAGCGAGGGCTCGCAGCGCCCGAGGAAGTCGGCGGGCCGCACGCCGATCCAGACGGTCAGCACGAGCAGCGGCGCGAGCAGCACGAGCTCGCGCGTGTTGAGGTCGGACAGCGTCGCGTTCTCGCGGTGCACGATCGGCCCGAGCAGCAGCCGTCGCGTCGCCGACAAGAGGTAGATCGCGCCCAGCACGAGCCCGCTCGTGCCGACGATCGCCCACAGCGGGGACGCCTCGAAGCTGCCGGCCAGGATCATGTACTCGCCGACGAAGCCGTTGAGCCCCGGCAGGCCGACGCTCGACAGCACGGCGATCACGAAGCACACGGCGAAGACCGGCATGCTCTTGGCCACGCCGCCGTAGTGATCGAGCGAGCGCGTGTGGCGGCGCTCGTAGATCATCCCGACGAGGAGGAACAGCAGTCCCGTCGACACGCCGTGGTTGACCATCTGCAGCACGGCACCGCGCACGCCGGCCGCGGTCAGCGCGAACAGTCCGAGCACGACGTACCCGAGGTGCGAGACCGACGAGCACGCGATCAGCCGCTTGATGTCGTTCTGCGCCATCGCGAGCAGCGCGCCGTACGCGATGCCGATCGCGCCGAGCGCCATGAACAGCGGCGCGAAGCGCGCGGCCGCGTCGGGGAACAGCCCGATGCAGAAGCGCAGCAGGCCGTAGGTCCCCATCTTCAGCAGCACGCCGGCCAGCACGACCGAGCCCGCGGTCGGCGCCTCGGTGTGCGCGTCGGGCAGCCACGTGTGGAACGGCAGCAGCGGCACCTTGATCGCGAAAGCGATCGCGAACGCGAAGAACAGCCAGGCCTGCGTCGAGCTCGGCAGCCCGCCGGCGAAGTCCGTGAGCTTGGACAGGTCCGACGCCTGCGTGATGCGGCCGCTCGTCTTCGCCGCGTACACGAGCCAGATCACCGCGACGAGCATCAGCAGGCTGCCCGCCAGCGTGTACAGGAAGAACTTCAGCGTCGCGTACAGCCGCCGCTCGCCGCCCCAGATCCCGAGCACGAAGTACAGCGGGACCAGGCTGAGCTCCCAGAAGCAGTAGAACAGCGCGAGGTCCATCGAGAGGAACACCCCGAGCATGCCGGTCTCCATGACCAGCATCCACACGAGGAACTCCTTCACGCGGTGCTCGATGTGCCCGTACGCCGAGAGCATCACGATCGGCATCAGCAGCGCGGTGAACACGCACATCAGGAACGACAGACCGTCGAGCCCGAGCATGAACTGCACGTCGATGCCGCTGCCCGGCAGCGTGAACCAGTGCGCGGCGACTTCGAACGCGTTCGACTCGCCGCCGTAGTCGCGCCACACGATCGCGGCGACGCCGGCGGTGGCGAGCGTCGTCGCGAGCGCGACCTGGCGCAGCAGCGCGGTGCGCGCGCTCGGCAGCGCGAGCAGCACCAGCGCACCGACCAGCGGCAGGAAGGTCAGTGCGACGAGCAGCGGGGGAGGGGTGAGCGACATGGGGGAGGCGGGGGATCCGGAGCGCGTTTCCTGGGAGCTATCCGAACACCCACAACAGCGCGAGCAGCGCCGCGCCGGCGCCGACCCACAGCGAGTAGCTCTTGACGCTGCCGTCGACCCACTTGCGCGAGCGGCGCGCGGTCTCCGCAGCGAGCACGCCCGCACCGTTGACCGCGCCGTCGATGACGAGGAGGTCGCAGATCAGCGCGATGAAGTACGCGAACAGCTTGACCGGGATCACGATGCGGCTCGTGTACGAGCGGTCGACGTTCCACGCCTCCGTCAGGAACGCGTAGAGGCCGGGACGCCGCGCGGCGAAGACCCCGTCGAGCTCGGGCCCGTGCTTGTACGCGTGGAAGCCGGCGTGCGCGAAGAGCAGCGCGATGCCGGCGCCGAGCGCGAGCAGCGCCCACTCGATCGGCGCGGACAGCGCGGCCGGCGCGCCGCCCGCGTGCAGGATCTGCAGCGCGGGCGCGAAGACCGGCTCGAGCCAGTGCTCGAGCACGTGCGGCACGTGCAGCGCGTGCGTGATCACCGGCGGCAGGCCGAGCACGCCGCCGACGACGGCGAGCACCGCGAGCACCGTCAGCGGCAGCGTCATCGAGAACGGCGACTCGTGCGGGTGCAGCGCGCGCTCGTCGTAGCGCGGCGCGCCGAAGAACGTCAGCGCGACCATGCGCCACGTGTAGAACGCGGTCATCGCGGCCGCGGCGAGGCCGATGACCCACGTGAACAGACCGACGCCGCCGTGCTGCCACGCGTGCGCGAGGATCTCGTCCTTCGAGAAGAAGCCCGACAGCAGCGGCAGCCCCGACAGCGCGGCCGCGCCGCACAGGAACGTGACGAACGTGCGCGGCATCGCGCGGCGCAGGCCGCCCATCCGGTGCATGTCCTGCTCGTCGTGCATGCCGTGGATCACGGAGCCCGCGCCGAGGAACAAGAGCGCCTTGAAGAACGCGTGCGTGACGAGGTGGAACACCGCCGCGGTGAACGCGCCGCTGCCGAGGCCGACGAACATGTACCCGAGCTGGCTGACGGTCGAGTACGCGAGCACGCGCTTGATGTCGCGCTGCACGAGGCCCGTCGACGCGCCGATCAGCGCGGTCAGTGCGCCGACGATGCCGATCACGTCGAGCACTTCCGGGCTCGCCGCGAACAGCGGCGAGAGCCGCGCGACGAGGTACACGCCGGCGGTCACCATCGTCGCCGCGTGGATCAGCGCGGAGACCGGCGTCGGGCCGGCCATCGCGTCCGGCAGCCACGTGAAGAGCGGGAACTGCGCGGACTTGCCGCAGCAGCCGCCGAACAGCAGCAGGCCCGCGAGCGCGAGCTCGAGCTGCGCGCCCGGCTGCGCCATCTTCGCGTGCACCGCGGCGCCGATGTCGGACAGGTCGAGGGTGCCGAACAGGCGCAGCAGCAGGAAGCTGCCGAGCACGAAGCACGCGTCGCCGATGCGGTTGACGACGAACGCCTTCTGCCCGGCCTCGGCGGGCCAGCCCTTCGCGTGCCAGAACCCGATCAGCAGGTACGAGCACAACCCGACGCCTTCCCAGCCGACGAAGAGCCCGAGCAGGCTCGACGAGAGCACGAGCATCAGCATCGCCGCGACGAACAGGTTCAGGTACGCGAAGAACTTCACGCGCCCCGCGTCGTGCGACATGTAGCCGAGCGCGTAGAAGAAGATCAGCGCGCCGACGCCGGTGATGACGAGCGCGAGCGTGCAGGAGAGCGGATCGAGCACGAGCGACACGTCGGCGCGGAACGAGCCGGCGTCGAACCAGTGCCAGGCCGCGCTCTCGATCACGCGCGCGTCGTCCTTCAGCGCGAGCAGGCGCACGAAGTACGTGATCGCGATGCCGAGCGCGAAGCAGATCGGGCCGAGCGCGAAGAAGCCGAACCACGGATTGGAGGCGCCCGGGGCGGGTGCGTGCGCGTCGTGCGCGTGATCGGCCGCGGGTTCGTGCGCGTGGGCGTCGTCGTGCCCATGGCCGCTCGCGTGCTCGTGCTCGTGCCCGCTCGCGTGACCGTGCGCGTGACCGCCGCCGCGCTTGCGCGGCAGCGACAGCAGATACAACAGGCCGCACGCGAGCGCGCCGAGCAGCGGCAGACCGGGCAGGTACCAGAGGCTCATGGTTGCGTCGCGCTCAGCCTCGGAGCTCGCTCGACGTGTCGAGCTCGGCGGTCTGCTTCAAGCGGTACAGCGCGATCACGAGCGCGAGGCCGATCGCGGCCTCGGCCGCCGCGATCAGGATCACGAACAGCGTGAAGATCGGGCCCTCGAGGCTCGGGCGACCGGCCGTGGAGTGGATGCGACTGCCGGTGATGAACGCGAGGTTCGCGGCGTTCAGCATCAGCTCGACGCTCGCGAGCACGATGATCGCGTTGCGCCGCAGCAGGAAGCCGAGGCAGCCCAGGCCGAACAGCGCGCCGGCCAGGATCAACAGGTGCTGGTGGGGGACGTTCATCGCGCGCCGGCTCCTTCGAGCTGCGGCTCCGCCGCCGCGCTCGCCGCCGCGACGGCCGCGGCTTCCTTCGCCGGCCCGCTCGCGGCCGCCCCGCGCTGGCGCTTGGCGAGCACGATCACGCCGACCATCGTCGCGAGCAGCAGCAGCGACGCGGCCTCGAACGGCAGCAGGTAGCGGCTGAACAGCGCGACTGCGATCGGCTCGAGGCCGTCGAAGCCCTGCGCGACCATGGCCGGATCGGCGCTCCCGCTCGGCACGTTCGCCGACGCGAGCAGCGCCAGCACGCCGAGCACGCCGGCGCTCGCGCCGGCCAGCGCGACGCGCGGCAGCCCGAGCGCGCGCGTCGGATGCTCGGCGACCTTCGCGAGGTCGGTCAGGTTGAGCAGCATCACGACGAACAGGAACAGCACCATGATCGCGCCGGCGTACACGAGCACCTGCGCGGCCGCCAGGAACTGGAAGCCCGCCAACAGGTACACGAGCGCGAGGCACACGAAGGCGCCGAGCAGCGACAGCACCGAGATCATCGGCGAGCGCGCGCTGATCACGCCGACGCTGAAGCCGACGGCGGCCAGGGCTAGCGCGTAGAAGAGGGTTTCCGCCACCGGTCGTTCAGTCTGTACACGTAGTCGATGCGCTTCTGCAGAGCGGAGCGCGGACGCTTGAGCTTCTCGATGTCGTAGACGAGCGCCTGGCGCGAGAAGTCGGCGAGCTCGAGCTCGTTCGACATGAAGATCGCGTCCTTCGGGCACGCCTCCTCGCAGAACCCGCACAGGATGCAGCGCAGCATGTCGATGTCGAAGCGCACCGGCTCGCGCTCGATCGCGCGGTCGGTCTCGCCGCCGTCGATCGTGATCGCGTACGCGGGGCACGCGACCTCGCACATGCCGCACGACACGCACGCGATGTTGCCGTCGTCCTTGACGACGAGGCGCGGCTGGCCGCGCGTGACCTCGTTCGTCGGCAGCGGCTCCTCCGGGTACTGGCGCGTCACGCGCTTGCGGAACATCGCGCGCAGCGACAGCGACAGCGCGCGTCCGATCTCCGGCAGGTACAGCTTCTCGGCGAGCGACAGCTCGCGGCGCTTGACGATGACCATCAGTACACCTCCAGCGCGATCAGCGCGGCCGTCGCGAACAGGTTGAGCAGCGCGAGCGGCAGCATCACCTTCCAACCGAGGTTCATCAGCTGGTCGAAGCGGAACCGCGGCAGCGTCCAGCGCACCCACAGGTACAGGAACAGGAACGCCGACATCTTGGCGAGGAAGCAGGCGAGCGCGGCCCACCACGGCGCCTCCGGCCAGAACGGGATCGCGCCGCCGCCGAGGAACAGCACGGTCGCGAGGCAGCTCATCACCGTCATCGCGCAGTACTCGCCGAGGAAGAACAGCGCGAAGCGCATCGACGAGTACTCGGTGTGGAAGCCGCCGACGAGCTCGGGCTCCGACTCCGCGAAGTCGAACGGGTGCCGGTTCGTCTCGGCGAACATGCACACGACGAACAACAGGAACGCCAGCGGCTGGCGCGCGACGTTCCACAGCACGTCCGGCGCCTGCTGCGCGTCCGCGATCACGCGCAGGTCGAGCGAGCCCGACAGCGCGACGACCGCGAGGATCGACAGGATCAGCGAGAGCTCGTAGCTGACCATCTGCGCCGCCGCGCGCAGTCCGCCGAGCAGCGAGTACTTCGAGTTCGAGCTCCAGCCGCCGAGGATGATCCCGTAGATGCCGAGGCCGCCGACCGCGAGCACGTACAGCGACGAGATCGGCAGGTCGGTCACCGACAGGTTCGTGCGCTGGCCGAACAGCTCGACCTCGCCGGCGAACGGGATCACCGCGATCGCGAGCATCGCCGGCAGCGCGGCGAGCGCGGGCGCGATGCGGAACAGGAACGGGTTCGCGCCGTCGGGGATCAGCTCTTCCTTGAAGATGAACTTCACGCCGTCGGCGAGCGGCTGCAACAGGCCGAAAGGCCCGACGCGGTTGGGGCCGATCCGGTACTGGATCCACGCCGACACCTTGCGCTCCGCCAGCGACATCAGCGCGGCGACGCCGAGCAGCGCGCCGTAGATCACGGCGGCCTTGATCACCCACACCGCCCACAGCGGCAGCGTCGGCACTAGCGCGCCCCTCCGGCGGGCGCGGTGGTCGCGCTGCCCGCGGCCGCCGCGGCGAGCAGCGTGTCGAGCTGTTGCAGGCTGTGCGTCAGCGCGCGCGTGCCGGCCGGCGCCGCGCGCGCGATCGTCAGGCGGCCGGCGTGGCCGTCGACGTTGATCCACGTGCCGCTCTTCTCGACGTGCGTCGGCACGCCGACCTGCAGCTTCACCGCGACCGCGTCGAGCGCGCGCGCGTCGAACAGCGCGACGCGCTGCGAAGCGCCGAGCGCGGCGAGCTCGGCCGCCAGCAACTCGCCCGCGCGCTCGCCGACGACCAGCGCGACCTGGCTCGCCGCGAGGCGCGCCGCGCAGTCGGCGGCGCTGGCGGCGCCGAAGCCGAGCTCGGTCAACCCGCGCCGGTTCGGGCACGGATCGCCGGTGTGCAGCAGCGCGTCGGCGAGCCCGTCGCCCGCGGGCGACACGAACACCGGCGTCGTGCCGAGCGCGCGCGCGACGCGCAGCAGCACTTCGGCCTCTTCCTGCGTCAGGAACGGCGACGCGATCACCGTGCGCGCCTCGTGCGCGACCAGCATGTCCGCCGCGATCGCGACGCCGAGCTCGGACTCGACGGGCTCGAGCCCCTGCGCGCCCTGGCCGCGCACGAGCGCGCCGGCGATGCGTGCGCCGGCCGTCGTCCCAGTCGCGACGTCGACGTGCCGCTCGAGCGCGAAGCGCCCGCGGTCGCACATCCACCACTTGTTGACCTTGTCGTTGTAGCGCGGCCGGAAGCGCTTGACGTCCTTGCCGCGCAGCACTTCGACGGTGATCGAACAGCCGCGGCTGCACTCCGCGCAGGTCGACAGCGACTTGCGCAGGTTCCACACGCGCGCCTGGAAGCGGAACTTCTTCAGCGTCAGCGCGCCGACCGGACACACGTCGGCCAGGTTGCCCTGGTAATTGCCCTTGAGCGGGCGGTCCATGAACGTCGCGATCGTGCTGCGCGAGCCGAGGCCGACCACCGCGAGCTGCGGCGTCTTCGGCACTTCCTCCATGAAGCGCACGCAGCGGCTGCACAGGATGCAGCGCTCCTCGTCGAGCACGATCACGTCGCCGAGGCTCTTGCGCTTCTCGAGCTTGCGGCGCGGCTCGACCGTGCGGCCCTCGCCCTGGTTCTCGGCGAACGCGTAGTCCTGCAGATCGCACTCGCCGGCCTTGTCGCAGATCGGGCAGTCGAGCGGGTGGTTCTTCAGCAGGAACTCGAGGCACTCGCGGCGCGCGTCGTGCGCCTTGCCGGCCTCGGTGTTGACGATCATCCCCTCGGCGACCGGCGTGCGGCACGCGACGACGATGCGCGGCGGCATCTCGCCCTGCTTGACCTCGACCTGGCAGATCCGGCACGAGCCGACCGCCTTGAGCCCGGGGTGGTAGCAGTAGTGCGGGACGCTCGCGCCGTGCTCGTGGCAGGCTGCGATCAGCGGCTTCTTCGGGTCGGCCTCGACCGTCTGGCCGTTGAGGAGGATCTTGGTCACGAGCTCGCGAGTGGGGGGAGCGGGCGGGCCGTGCTCGCTTGGGGAGGGCCGGCGCCGTGAAAACGGGTCCGAAGTCCGCAGATGGTAGCGGTGGGGCGGTCGCATTCAACGCCCCGCCCGCGAGCCCGGTCATTTCGCGGCGGACACGCCCGCTGCCCACTCGTTCCGGCGCCTTCCGGACGCCTCCGCGCGCGTCGCGCTCAGTCGCTCGCGTCGAACGTCGGGCGCTCGAACGCGAACAGCAGCGCGTTCGCCTCGGTGCGCCAGGCGGCGGGCGCGCCGTCCCGCAACAGCACGACGCCGAGCGCGCGCAGCGCACCGCGCTCGAGCATCGTGAGCCCCGCCGCACGCCGGTCGAGCTCGGCGATCTCGTGCTCGAGCTCCGGCGGCGGCGCCGCCTGCGCGCGCGCCTCGAGCCAGTCGAACGGGATGTCCGCCGCCAGCGCGCCGGCCTCCGCCGCGAGCGCGCGCAGCGGCGCGAGGTCCTGCTTCTCGCGCGCGAACAGCGCGGCGAGCACCCACAGCGTCGTCGGCCGGTACGCGTGCCGCGCGTCGAGCTGCAGGCCCGCGCTCAGTTCTTCGGCCGTCGCGCCGTCGGAGGCCGCGCGCAGCGCGACGAGGTCTGGGCGCTTCCACGCGCGGCGCGGTCCGCGCGGCCGCGGCTCGAGCTCGTCGTACGCGCGCTCGAGCGGCGTGCCCGCGCGCGGTCCGGCCGAGCGATCCCACGACTGCGCGGTCGCCAGCCACTCGACGTGCTGCTCGAGGTCGCGCACCTGCGCGCGCGTCGGCTCCTCGGCCGCCATGCGGCGCACGCGCGCGAGCTCGAGCGCGCCGAAGCGCGGGGCGCTGCGCCAGTACTCGCGGTCGTTCCACGCCGCGCCGAGCGTCGCCGCGGCCTCGGCCCAGCGGCCCTGCCGCGCGAGCTCGGCGCCGTGCACGCCGGCGATCCACGGGTGCTCGGGGAAGCGCGCGTGCGCGGCCGCGAACTCGGCCGCGGGCGCGCCTTCGCGGTTGCGCAGCGACAGGTAGCACAGGTCGGCGTCCTGCGGCGCCGCGGCGCTGCGTGCGTCGTACTCGGCGCACAGCGCCGCGCGCTCCGCGCCCGCCAGCGCGTCCAGCTCGAATCGATCGAGCGCGACCGAGCGCACGCCGCGCGCGCGGCGCTCGCGCACGACCTCGACCACGCGCCGCGGATCCGCGCCCGCCTCGTGCCACGCGTACCACCAGTCCCAGGCGCGCGCGGTGTCGAGGTCGTCGAAGCGCGCGTGCAGCTCGCCGAGCCGCTGCGCGTCCTCGTTCGAGCGCAGGCTCGACAGCTGCGCGCCCGGCGTCTCCTTGTCGAGCGTCTCGAGCGCGCGCCGGTACGCGCCGGTGCCGCTGGTCGAGACCGCGGCCGGCGGCGCCTGGAACCAGTCGGCGACGTCGGGCGCGAGCCACACGTCGCGCCCGTGCGGCTCGTCGGGCTGCGGCGCGTACGCGCCGTAGTTCGCGGTCGTGACGTACAGCACGCTCGCGCCGCCGACGTTGTACGCGAACGCGCGCGCGTCGGACTCGAGCTCGCGCTCGAACTCGTCGATCACTGCGCCGCCAGCGCCGGTCGTGCGCACGTGCACGCTGTCGCCGAGCAGCGCGAGCGCGAGCGTCGCGCGCGGCGCGAGCCGGTGCGCGACGCCGTCGAGCGCGACGTCGACCGCGCAACCGAGGCCGTTGTGCACGTGGATCGTGCGCTCGCTCGCCGCGCGCGTCAGCAGGAACGGCGGCACGATCAGCAGCGCCGCGGCCGCCAGGCGCGCGGTGCCCGCCCAGAACCCATCGGCGATCTGGAACCGGTTCCACAGCGAGAGCTTCTCGGTGCGCGCGCGCGGGCCGGCGTGCACGAGCGCCTGCGCTTCGATGCGCGCCGCGACGCGCGCGGTGCCCTGCGCGGAAGTCGGTGCGAGTTCCGGCGCGAGCTGTGGCGCGAGCTCCGGCGCGGGCGCACCGGCGACGCGCTCGGCCAGATGGGCGGCAACCGCGTCCTCGCACGTGACGAGCTCGTCGAGCGCCGCGAGCCGCAGCGTCGACAGCACGCGCACGAAGCTCGCGACCGAGGCCTGCGCGGCGCCGAGCCAGCCGTCGACGATCGCCTGCGGCGAAACGGCGCCCGGCAGCGCCGCGCGCGCTTCGACGTACGCGGACCACGACGGCGCGTCGAGGCGCGCGAGCAGCTCCGGCGGCAGCGCGAGGCCGCCGCGCTCGATGTGCAGCGTGCCGATCACCCGCGCCAGCTCGGCGCCGGCCGCGCTGACGCGCTCGAGCTCGCGCGCGTCGACCGTTCCGTCGGCGGTCACGACCGACCAAGTGTGCAGCAGCGCGCCGTTCGCGTCCTCGAGCTCGGACAGCCCGTGCTCGGCGTAGCGGACGAGCCGCGCGAGCCCGCGCAGGCGCTCGGCCCACGCGCCGCCGAGCTGCTCGGCCGCGCCGAGGTGCAGCGCGCGCACGCGCTCGTCGTGCGCTTCGACGTCGCGCCGCGCGGCGTCGAGCGCGCGCTGCACGCGCGCTTCGAGCGCCGGCAGGTCGCGGCGCCGCAGCGTGCGCCCGTGGTAGACGATGCGGCCGCCCGGCGCGCGCGCGAGCTCTTCGCGCGCGCTGCGCAGTCCGGCGAGCTCGCGCTCGAGCCGGCGCAGGTCGTCGACGCGCGCGCCGAGCTCGACCGGGTACAGCGCGGCGATCGCGCGCTGCAGCGCGGCCGGCGCGCCGCGCTCGGCGCGCGGCAGCGCCTCGGCGCCGGTCCAGCGCAGCGTCGAGCGCCGCTCGAGCCACGCGCCGCGGTAGCGCGCCGCATACGACGGATGCTCGAAGCTCGCCGCGATCTCGGCCAGCGTGCGCTCGATCGGCACCGGCTCGGCGACCGTTCCCGGCTCACCTTGCGGCGCGGGCGACAACTGCTCGCACAGCTCGCGCGTGACCTCGCGGCGCAGCCGCTCCGGCGCGTCGAACAACAGCCACGGCGAGCGCGCGTCGAGCTCGGACGGCACGTACTCGCGCTTGACGTTCTCCTCGCGCTCGTGCGTCGGCGGGTGCGTCGAGTACATGCGCGCCGACACCTCGAGACCGGGACGGAACACGCGGTGCGCGGCGCGGTCGCGCGCGGGCAGCGCGGGCGCGAGGCCGTGCAGCGGATCGCCGAGCACGCCGCGCTTGCCGGCCAGGATCGCCGCGTGCGCGGCGAACACGTCGGCTACCGGCGTGCCGGGCCCGTTCGACGCGCACAGCGCGAGCGCGGCCTCCCACGCCTCGTCGGCCGGCTGCAGCCGCCACAGCGCGTGCACGATCGCATCGCTGCCGGCGACGGATGCCGCGACGCGGTCGGCCTGGAACTCCATCTCGCGGTTGAGGCCGCGCGCGAGCGCGAGCACGAGGCGCGCCAGCGTGTCGACGATCGAGCGGATCGCCCACACGACGACGCGCATCGCCCAGCCGACCCACGCGATGCGCACGTCGGAGCGCGAGATCCCGTCGAGCAGCCGGTCCATCGCGTCGCGCCGGTGCACGAGCTCGGCCGTCACGTGCTGCGCGGTGTAGACCCACGCGCCGACGCTCATCGAGCGCTGCGCGAAGTGGCCGAACTCGTGCGCGACGACGGCCTTGAACTCCGACAGGTCGAGCGAGTTGACGAGCCCGAGGCCGATGTCGAGGTTCTTGCGCGGCGGCACGAACAGGTTCCACGGCAGTTGGTCGTGGAACACCGCGGCGTTGACGCTCGGCGACAGGAAGATCCGGTGCGGCTTCGGCG
>SCVU01000773.1 GCA_004296785.1 Planctomycetota bacterium | reverse complement strand
GATCGCCTGCAGGTTGTGCGTGCGCGCCCCGCGGAGCGTGATGGAATCGCGCAGCGCGCTCGCGCCCGAGCTCGCGCTCGCGTGCGCGCGGCCGTTCGTCCGCGGCGCGTGCCCGCTCGCGCGGCGCTGGCGCGTGCGCGAGCGCGCGAGCTCGGCCAGCGCGCGGCCGGTCGGCGAGTCGGCGCGCGCCGCGAGTTCCTCCGGCGTGCCGGCGTGGATGAGCGCGCCGCCCGCCGCGCCCGCGCCGGGCCCGAGCTCGAGCACGTGGTCCGCGCACTCGACGAGCTCGAGGTTGTGCTCGATCACGACGACCGTGTGGCCGGCGTCGACCAGCCGCTGCAGCGCGGCGACGAGCTTCGCGACGTCCGCGGCGTGCAGACCGGTCGTCGGCTCGTCGAGCAGGAACAGCGCGTGACCGCGCGGGCTCTTCTGCAGGTACTTCGCGAGCTTGACGCGCTGCGCCTCGCCGCCGGAGATCGTCGTCGACGGCTGGCCGAGCGTCAGGTAGTCGAGGCCGACGTCCGACAGCGCCTGCAGCGGCCGCGCGATCTTCGGGTGGTCGGCGAAGAACGCGAGCGCCTCCGCGACGGTCATCGCGAGCACGTCGGCGATGCTCTTGCCGGCCCACTTCGCGGCCAGCGTGTCCTGGTGGAAGCGGTGGCCGCCGCACTCGTCGCACGGCACGGTCACGGGCGCCAGGAACTGCAGCTCGACGTACTGCGCGCCCGCGCCCTGGCAGGTCTCGCAGCGACCGCCGGCGACGTTGAACGAGAAGCGCCCGGGCTCCCAGCCGCGCATCTTCGACTCGGGCAACTGCGCGAACAGGTCGCGGATCGGGCCGAACGCGTCGGCGTAGGTCGCCGGATTCGAGCGCGGCGTGCGGCCGATCGGCGCGGCGTCGATCACGACGAGCTCGTCGACGTGCGCCGCGCCGTCGAGCCGCTCGTGCGGCTGCGCGTCCGCGGCCTCCAGCCCGAGGTGGCGCTCGAGCGCGCGGCGCAGCGTCGCGTCGACGAGCGTCGACTTGCCCGAGCCGGAGACGCCGCACACGACGGTCAGCGTGCCGAGCGGGAAGCGCGCGTCGATGCCGCGCAGGTTGTGGCCGCGCGCGCCGCGCACGACGAGCGCCTTGCCGTTGCCGGCGCGGCGCCGCTCGGGCGCCGGGAAGCGGATCTCGCCGCGCAGGAAGCGGCCGGTCGGCGAGTCGAGCTTCGCGATCGCGTCGACGCTGCCGGAGCCGATCAGCTTGCCGCCGTCGCGGCCCGCGCCGGGCCCGATGTCGACGATCCAATCGGCCGCGCGCAGCGTCGCCTCGTCGTGCTCGACGACGACCACGCTGTTGCCGGCGTCGCGCAGCGCGAACAGCGCGGCGAGCAGCTTGTCGTGATCGGCCGGGTGCAGGCCGATCGACGGCTCGTCGAGCACGTACAGGATCCCCTGCAGGCCCGAGCCGAGCTGCGCGGCGAGCCGGATCCGCTGCGCTTCGCCGCCCGACAGCGTCTGCGCGGCGCGGCCGAGCGCGAGGTGGCCGAGCCCGACCTGCTCGAGGAACGCGACGCGGCGCAGCACTTCGACGAGCAGCTCGCGCGCGATCGCGCGCGCGCGCGGCGCGAGCTCGATCGCGCCGAGCAGCGCCGGCACGTCGCTCGCCGGCACCGCGAGCAACTGTGCGATCGGCAGCTTGCCCAGGCGCACGTGCCGCGCGTGCTCGTTCAAGCGCGAGCCGCCGCAGGCCTTGCAGGGCTGGTAGTCGAGGTAGCGCTCGACCAGCCCGCGCCGCGACGGCGAGCGCCAGGCCTTCTCGAGCGACGGCAGCACGCCCTCGAAGCGCCGCTCCCACTTCACGGCGCCCTGGTACTTCTCGCCGCTCCACTGGAAGTTGTCCTGGAAGCGCTCGTCGCCGCTGCCGTGCAGCACGACGCGCTTGGCCTCCTTGCCGAGCTTGTTCCACGGCGTGTCGAGGTCGAAGTCGTGCGCCTTCGCGACGCGCGCGAGGAACTTGAAGTCGGCGCGCGGGAAGCTGAGCGCGCCGCCCTTGGCGCGCGTCACCGCCAGCGCGCCGTCGCGGATCGACAGCGACGCATCGCGCACGAGCTTGTGCAGGCTCGGCGCGCGCACCTCGCCCAGACCCTCGCAGTCGGGACAGGCGCCGTGCGGCGAGTTCGGCGAGAACAGCCGCGGCTCGAGCTCGGGCGCCTCGGCGCCGCACTCGGGGCACGAGCGCAGCGTCGACCACGCCTGCTCGCGCGCGCCGGCGCTGACGATCACGTCGCCCTTCGACTCGGCGAGCGCGCCGCCGACCGCTTCGCGCAATCGGCCGACGGTCGCCTCGCCGACCTGCAGTCGATCGACGACGAGCTCGATGCGGTGGCGCTTGTAGCGCTCGAGCTCGGGCGCCTCCTCGAGGCGCACGACCGCGCCGTCGATGCGCGCGCGCACGAAGCCCTTCTTGCGCAGCTCGTCGAACAGCGCGCGGAACTCGCCCTTGCGGTCGCGCACGAGCGGCGCGAGCACGAGCACCTGCTCGCCGGCGAACGCCTCGCGGATCTGCTGCACCACGCTCTCGGGCGTCTGCCCGGCCAGCGGCAGGTCGTGCTGCGGGCAGTGCGCGGTGCCGGCGCGCGCGTACAGCACGCGCAGGTAGTCGAGGATCTCGGTCAGCGTGCCGACGGTCGAGCGCGGGCCGCGCTGCACGCTGTGCTGATCGACCGCGATCGCGGGCGCGAGCCCTTCGACGTGATCGACCGCCGGCTTCTCCATGCGGCCGAGGAACTGGCGCGCGTACGCCGACAGCGTCTCGAGGAAGCGCCGCTGTCCTTCGCGGAACAGCGTGTCGAACGCGAGCGAGCTCTTGCCGCTGCCCGACACGCCGGTGATCACGACCAACTGCTCGCGCGGGATCTCGACGTCGAACCCCGCCAGGTTGTTCTGGCGCGCTCCACGAACGGCGATGACCGGGCCGGGCATGACGTGAACGCGTTGTCCTAACTGTGGAACGGACAAATGCTTGCGCAGCGGGCCCGGTGCTCCGCGCTCTCCGCGGGCGGAGGCAACAGAAGGCCGAGCCTGGACATTGTAGCGACGCGCGTCGGAGCGAGGGAGAGTGCGCCGGCGCCGAACGGCCGAAATGCGGACGCAACGCGGGCGTAACTGGCGGCCATGAGCCCATGCCCGTGTTGCGGCGCCGCCTACTTCCCCTCCGCGCCGCGGTGCCACAAGTGCGGCAGTGCTCGGGTCCCGCCGCCGCTCCCTGGCGCGGGCGCGGCCGCGGTCGCCGCCGGCGGACTCGCGGCGACCGGCCGCTCGATGATGGCGACCGCCGCCGACACGGTGAACAGCGTGCTGCCGCAGGCGACCGGCGTGCGTCAGTGCCGCCGCTGCAAGAGCGCGACGGCGCTCGCGAGCGCGCCGATCGCGCGCGGTGAGCTCGCGTCGAGCTGCCTCGAGAAGATCGCCGCGGTGTTCCTGTCG
>SCVU01000772.1 GCA_004296785.1 Planctomycetota bacterium | reverse complement strand
GCTCTTCCGATCTCAAGCGGCGCCGACGATCGTCCGCTTCACTCATCCCGTGCCCGTGGCGGGACCCGTCTGGGAAAGCTGCTTCGAGTTCGAGCAACCCGGTGACAGTCATCACGCGCACGCGATCCGCGTCGTGCTCCTCGACACGTCGGGCCGGCGATACGAGCTCACCGAGTCTGAATCCGATCGTCGTGGCGAGAGCCTCGTCGCGTTGACCGGGCGGATTGCCGTCAGCGAGAACTCGCCGACGCTCGAGGCCGCCGAGCTGACGTCGCCCGTCGCGCTGCGCCTCCGCGTGCTGCGAGGCGAAAGTCGCGAACGATGAGGATGCCGAGAGCGCGCGTTCTCTGCGTCGCGGTTGCAGCGACACTCGTCGTGGGCCTGCTGCTCCTCGTGATCCAAACAGTCGTGGACGAGCGCCGCGCGACGATCATCCACATGTTCACGACCGCGGACGGGCTCTGCAACTTCGCGACGATTCTCATCTTCGCCGTCTGGCCACCAAGCATGCCCATGACTCTGGTGGGAGGCTGGCTGGCCGCGAACCTGCTGGAGCGAAGCGCTCCTCGTTCGCTCAAGTCCTGGTTGGCCAAGGGCGTCGGATGGGGATCCGTTCTCGGAGCATCCGGGGCCGCTCTGTGGTTTGGTGCATTGGGTTGGGGCGCGCCGGACGTGCTGAAGGTCCTGCTTCTCATGGCCTCGCTCGGTGGATTCGCGGGTTGCATCGTGGGAAGTGCCGTCGCCACGTACTGCTGGCGCGCATCGCGACCTCGTTAGCGAGCACGGTGTCTCCCGCGCGCGACGTGCAGTCCGCTACGCGTGTCGGTTCGTGAACCGCTTCCGACAGATCGTCTTGAACATCCCGATCGCCGTCTTCGCGACCTTCGAGAAGCTCGCCGAGTGCTTCGATTCGCCGCCCAGGCGCGCGCCGTAGTGCACCGGCACCTCGATCACGCGCATCCCTTGCCGGTACGCCTCGCAGATCATCTCGGGACTGAACGACGGGCCCGCCTCGGTCGTCCCCGGCTTCATCGCGACCCACGTCTTCGACCACAGCGCGCGGAACGAGCAGCCCACGTCGGTCAGGCGCGGCTCGTGCGGCAGGTACCACAGGAACTCGAGCAGCTTCGCCATCGCGACGTTGCCCCAGCGCAGCTTCTTGTCCATGTTCGCGCCCTGCTCGACCATCTGCCGCGTCGTGCGCGTCCCGAGCACCATCGCGCAGTCCTCGAGGTACGACAGCAGCTTCGCGACGTCGCGCCCGCGGAACGAACCGTCGGCCTCGGTGATCACGAGGATCGCGGCGCCGGTCGCGACCGCGTGGTCGAGCCCGCCGCGGATCGCGCAGCCGTAGCCCTTCGCGGTCTCGGCGACCACTTCGCCGCCCGCCGCGCGCGCGAGCTCGGCCGTGCGGTCCTTGCAGTTGTTGTCGACGACGATCACGCGATCGACGTGCGGAGCGCGCTTGAACTCCTCGACGACGCCCGCAATGGTCGCCTCTTCGTTGTAGGCGGGGACGACGACGGCGACCGAGTGGCCTTCGAACATGGGCGCGGCGATTATCGGCCGTCGCGAGGCTCGGAGTCCAGCCGCGAGCGATCGAGCGTCAGCGACAGCAGCAGGTCGGTCTTCGAGATCGATCCGACGAGCATCGAGCCGCCGTTGCCGTCGATCACCGGCAGCCGCTCGCCGTCGTGGCGGCGGAACGCCTCGAGCGCCGCGCCGAGTCCGGCGTCCTGCTCGAGCCGCGGGAACTCGTCGTGCAAGAGCTCGCGCGCGACCACGTCGCGCGTCAGCTCCGGATTCGACAAGTGCGGCTTGATCTCGTGCAGCGAGACCGCGCCGAGGAAGCGGCCGTCGGCGTCCGTCACGTACACGTAGTTGTGGCGGTGCTCGCTGAACACGCGCACGAGCTCGCTGAACGGCGCGTCCTCGCGC
Organism: Planctomycetota bacterium; assembly: GCA_004296785.1. Classification (GTDB taxonomy): domain Bacteria; phylum Planctomycetota; class UBA1135; order UBA1135; genus GW928-bin9. The sequence goes on along the minus strand of SCVU01000772.1, from coordinate 412 downwards.
AGCGCGAGCGGCCGCGGCTTCATCAGGTCGCGCACGCGCTCGGGCAGGATCGCGTTCGGCGCGCGGCGCCGGTGCTGGTACAGGCTCGGCGCCGCGAGCGAGCGCGCGGTCGTGTACGCGATCACGCACGCGAGCATCAGCGGCAGCAGAATCGCGTAGTCGAGCGTCAGCTCGACGAGGATCACGATCGCGACGAGCGGCGCCTGCGTCGCGGCGGCGAGGAACGCGCCCATGCCGACGAGCGCGTACGCGCCGCTCGAGCCGGTCCAACCCGGCGCGAGCGCGTGCAGCGGCGTGCCGAGCAGGAAGCCGACCGCCGCGCCGGCGAAGAGCGTCGGCGTGAACACGCCGCCGTGCGCGCCCGAGCCCGCGGTCAGCGCGGTCGCAGCGAGCTTCAGCACGAGCAGCAGCG
>SCVU01000771.1 GCA_004296785.1 Planctomycetota bacterium | reverse complement strand
CATACGTCCAAGTGCGCGGGGTGTCGTTGCAGAGCTCGAACACGTCGTACTCGACGCCTTGATGGTCCTCACGATCGCTCGTCCACAGGACTTCCGTCGCGAGGTAGTGCAGCGTCGGCTCGCCTGTCGGAGCCAGTTGCGCTCGCTTGGCGCATGCGAGCTCATCGTCTGAGCCGCGCGAGCTCGCGCACGCCGCAGCAGTCACGCAGATCAACAGCGGGATCGTGCTGCGAGGCGCGGACGAGGTCATGACGGCGGCAGAGCGTACCGGACGCGACTGCGACTCGCCGTCACGTGCCCGTCACTCGGCCTCTCGACTCGCGCCGAGCGGCTACTTCAATCGCTCGAGCTTGCCCTTGCGGCGCACGAGGTTCTTGTAGTCCCACTGCACCGTGCGCGACTCGGCGAGCCACTTGCGCAGCTTGCGCGTGTCGACTTCGTCGACCGACGTGTAGCGCGCCTCGGCGGCCTTGAAGGTCCCCTCTTTCGCGAGCCCGTCGCTCTTGAACGACTGACCGCTCCAGAAGAGCAGTCGCACGGAGTCCTTCAGCTTGCTGTACCCGACGATCGGGTTGCCGTCGAGGAACCACACCGGGTGCGCGTGCCAGACCTTGCTCTCCGCGTCGGGCAGTCCCGCGTCGATCTGCTCGGCGAGCAGCTTGCAGATCGCTCGATCCGCGCGTTCGCGAGCGGCGTTGTACTTCTTGATGTCCGGGTGCATTGGTTGTCTCGATCGCGTCGGGTCAGGTGCGGCGCCGTGCGGCGTCGGCTCGAGCCGTCATGGTAGGCGAGCGCGCGTGCCGAGCGCGATCGAGCCGCGTCGCGCCGTTCACGGGAACGGCACGTACCACTCGTTCCCGTCGGCTTGTCGACTCGACGCTCCGCGATCGCGGCGGCTCACTCCGTTGAACCAGTGCTCGTTGGGCAAGTACTCCGGACTCCTGACGAGCGTCCCGACGTTCACTCCCTCCTCGTACAGCTCGATCGAGCAGCGCGACCAGCGTCCGACGGACGGTCTGCGGAATTCGATGCGGCCCCCCGGAGGCAACGCGGCGATCGGAGCGCGATTCAGGCCTGCCCCACACAGCGTGAAAGTGGCTTCGCGCGACCAAGCGTCGCCGAAGCGAGCCTCCATCCGCGGATCGCTCGGCTGGTTCTCATTGCTTCGATAGCGCCACGTCTTCTCCGTCGGATTCACGAGCTCGAAGCAGTCGTATGCGTCGTCGTGCCCGCCGTCGGCCGAAACCGTCGTGCGCAGGTAGCGCAGGCGCGGAATCAATGCGTCGCCAGCACTCACGCTCGGATCCACCGCCGCGGCGGGAGCCAGTGTCGGCGCCCGCCGCGAGAACGCGCTCCGCGGCATTGACGCCAGTGGGGACTCGCGGTTGCTGCGCCCGGCGACCACGAGCTCGGGCGGCGTGTAGCTCGCGCTCTGTATGTTCCAGCGCGCCGCACCGTCAGCGGTCCGCAGCTCGAGCTCGGCGATCGCCGCGCGCCCAGTGGAGAGGAGCGCGAACTCCACGCGCGCACTCGGTCGCAGCGACTGGTCGGAAACACCGGTGATGCAGAAGTGGAACGTGCACGGCTGCCATTCGTCGTCGATCCATGTGCACAGGCCCGCGAGCGGACGCACCGCGTCCCAACCGGTGTAGACCCATGTGACATCGGTTTCGTTGCGCAGCTCGAAGAGATCGAACGCGGTCACCTGCGCGTGGCGGCCGTCCGACACCGTCCGCATCTCCGTGCGCAGGTACGCGAGCGTCGGCCCGGCGAGCGATGCGGTCGGCACTCCGTTCTCGCTCGACACTTCGATCGCGCGAGGCCTGTCGGTCGGAGCGCGCAGGTCGAGCGCGGTCGAGAGCTCACGCGTGGGCGCGCTCGCGCAGGCAGCAAGTGCGAACGCGACTCCCAGGAAGACGCGGCCCGTCAGCGAACGCGGCGTTGAAGCGCTGCCGCGGGCAGGGCCGCGATCGTTGCGCGCCCGACTTCCCTCCCGCTCCCATCCGTGACTCATGACGAATGGAGAGTGTCGCGGAGCAGACTCGGAAGCGCTGTCACTCGCGCGTCACGAGCAATCGACACCAGTCGATGCGACTCAGCGGATCGTCGAGCTCGCGGCGCGGAATCGTGCGCAGCTCGCGCGCGCGATTGCTG
>SCVU01000770.1 GCA_004296785.1 Planctomycetota bacterium | reverse complement strand
GAAACAGGCGTCGGCGAGGCGGCGGCGACTCAGCGCATGTCACAGTCCGTTGTCACAGCTTGTCACAGCTCGCCGGCGGACCCTGCGGCTGAGTCCGCCGCACTGTAGGACCGGGCTGGGTCCGTCTGACCAGTGCCGCGCTCGACGAGCAGCCCCGCCGAGACGAGCACCTTGAGATCTCGCTGCAGCGTCCGCCGAGCGACGCGCGGGAACTGCGCCTCGAGTTGCTGGATGGTCCGCCGGCCCGAGTCGAAGATGCAGCCCAGCACGGCCGCCTGACGATCGGACAGCCCGTGCTCGCGCGCGACGAGATCGGTTCGGATCGCGCGCTCGCCCCGCGCCTTCACCTCATCGAGCTGAGTGGCCAGCCCCGTGGCGAAGAACTCGAGCCAACTGGTCAGGTCCATGCCCTGCTCGCGCACGCGTTGAATGGCGCGGTAGAACGCCGCCCGATCGCGGTCGTAGTACTCGCTGATCGTGAACAGCCGCTTGAAGTCGTAGCCAGCGCGGTAGAGCACCAACGTCGAGAGCAGCCGTGAGGTTCGGCCGTTGCCGTCCAGGAACGGGTGGATGTGGACGAGCTGGAACTGAGCGACGCCGCTCGCGAGCACGGGGTGCACGCCGGCCGGCTCGTTCAACCATTCGACCAGCTCCGCCATCCGCGCCGGCACCTCGACAGCGGTCGGCGGGGTGTAGACGACGGCGCCGCTCGTGGCGTTCACGACGTAGTTCTGAACGCGGCGGTACTCGCCCGGCGCAGCGGCGCCGCCGCGCACGCCGCCTACGAGGCGCTTGTGAATCTCGCGCACCAGGCCTTCGGTGATCGGCTCGCCACGCCCGAGGTAGGCGGAGACGAGCTCGAAAGCGCCGCGGTAGTTCAAGAGCTCGCGCACGTCGTCCGGGTCGGCGCCGGCGACCCGTTCGCCGCCGAGCAGCTGCTCGGCCTGCTCGAGCGTGAGCTGCGTCCCTTCGATGTGGGTCGTGTGGTGCGCCTCGAGCACGAGAGCGCGCTCGCCCATGCGGCGGATCCACTCCTCCGACAGCTTCGCGGCGTCGAGGAAGCCGCGTGCGCGCTCGACGCGGGTGAGCGCGGCGGCGATCGAGTTGGTGATCGAGAAGCGCGGGGCGAACGTCATGCGCTGCGAGCCCGGAAGTTAGCACGCAGCGACCGCTCCCCGCGACGTGGTTCACGGCGTGTACCGCTGCAGATCGCTCGTCACGCCCGCCGAAGCGCGTCGCGCGTGTGAAAGCACGCGTCGGCGAAGCGGCGGCCCTGCGCATCGCGCAGCACGCGCTTCAGCACGAGGTCGAACAGCAGCGGGTTCGCGTCGAAGATCTCCTCGAGCCCGTCGCGATCGGCCGGATCGACGTAGCCCTGCCGCGCGAGCCACCACGTGCTGACCACCGGATCGATCGCGATCAGCGGGTAGTCGCTGCCGTTGACCAGGCGCGCGTGCAGCTCGGTCGCGGCGAGCAGCTCGCCGAGCACGTCGCCGTCGCGGTTGACGAGTGTGACGGCCGACAGATCGCCGTACAGCCGCCCGTCGTACTGCTTCTCCCCCATCAGGCGCAGGAAGAGGTCGAGCCCGCGCGCCTCCGCGGGCGCCGTCGCGCCGCGCTCGTCGTCGCGGCACATCCCGAGCGACGCGCAGTGCGCGGCGATCACCCGGACGCCCGCGTCGAGCGGTCGGCGCAGCCGCAGCGGGTTGCCGAGCTCCTGCGCGTCGGCCGCGTCGACCGCGTGCTCGACGCCGGTGTGCGTGAGCAGCGGGATCCCGAGCTCGGCGAGCTTGCGGTAGAACGCGTCGCAGCGCGGCGACGAGGGATCGATGCCCATCGCGTTCGGCAGCCACTTCACCGCGACGCAGCGCTGCTCGGCGGCGCGCTCGAGCCGCGCGAGCGCATCCGCGCGGTACGGATGGATCGACGCGCAGAACGCGAGCTCGGCGTGCTTGCGCGCGAGATCGGCGACGTAGTCGTTCGGCACGTGGAACGGCGTGCGCGCATCGTCCTCGCCGCCGTCCGCGCGCACGTGCGCGTCGAATGCGAGCGCGACCGACTTGCCGAGCGGGTTCGCCAGGCGCTGCAGCTCGACGAGCCGCTCGACGTACTGCTGATCGCCGCGCTCGAGCTCGGTGATGCCGGCGCCCGCGCGGTACGCGTCGAAGCGCACGTGCTCGAGCGGGTGCCACCACTGCCGCAGGTGCGGGTTCACGCGACAGCCGCTGCCGCCCGCGCCGAGCCCGACGACGTGCACGTGCACGTCCCACACGCGCGCGAGGTCGAGCCCGGCCAGCGCGCGCGCCGCGAGCGCGCGACCGGCGGGCCCGGAGATCGGAAGAGC
>SCVU01000099.1 GCA_004296785.1 Planctomycetota bacterium | reverse complement strand
ACGACGGCCGCGACGAACGCGGCGGCGGCGGTCGCGAAGAACCACGGGTGGCGCTGTACGAGCTTGCCGAGCTGGTAGAGGAGCGACGGCGCGCGCGCGAGGATCGGCTGGCGCTCGAGGAAGCGCAGCACGTCGTCGCGCAGCGCCGCGACCGTCGCGTAGCGCTCGCGCGGCTCTTTCTCGAGCGCGTGCCGCAGGATCGTCTCGAGGTCGCCGCGCAGCGCGCGGTCGAGCTCGCCCGGCCGCGCCGGCGCATGCTCGCAGATCACGCGCACCGCCTCGGGCAGGTTGCCCGACGGGATCTCGTACGGCTGCCGGCCGAGCAGCAGCGCGTACAGCATCACGCCGAGCGAGTACACGTCGCTGCGCGCATCGATCTGCTGTTCGTCGCCGCGCGCCTGCTCGGGGCTCATGTACGCGAGCGTGCCGCGGATGCGCCCGGTGTCGACCGACTGGCTGACCGACGCCTCGCCCTCGACGTCGAGCACGCGCGCGAGACCGAAGTCGAGCACGCGCGGCCGGCCGCTCGCATCGACGAGCACGTTCGACGGCTTCAAGTCGCGGTGGATCACGCCGCGCTGGTGCGCGTACGCGACGGCGTCGCACAGCTGCGCGAACAGGCGCAGGCGCGCGGTCCGCGAAAGCGACCGCTCCGACGCGAAGCGCGTGAGCGCGGCCCCGTCGACGAGCTCCATCACGAGGTACGGTCGCCCGTCCGGCAGGCGCCCGACGTCGTAGATGCGCGCCACGGACGGGTGTTCGAGCCGCGCGAGCGCCTGCGCCTCGCGGCGCAGCATCCGCTCGACTTCCGCGCCGGCGAGGAAGCCCGCGCCGAGCACCTTGATCGCGACGCGCCGCTGCGGCTCCTGTTGTTCGGCCTCGTACACGACGCCCATGCCGCCGCGGCCGATCTCGCGCAGGAACCGGTAGCCGCCCCACGGCTCCGGGAGTCGCTCCGCGCTCGGCGCGGCCGGCGGGCCCGCGGCGCGCAGCGCGGCCGCGAGCGCGAGGTTCGACGCGAACTCGCCGAGACGCGCGCGGCACTCGTCGCACGAACTCAAGTGCCGGGCGGTCGATTCGCGCGCGGGCTCCTCGAGCGAGCCGGACGCATAGCGGTCGAGCACGTCGATCTCGACGTGCGCGCCGGCCGGGCTCGTGGAAGCGTTCATGCCGCTACTCGGCCAACGGCTCGATCGAGCGGCGCAGCTCGCGGATCCGCTTGAGCAACCGGTGCTTCGCGTTGTAGACGGCCTTGACGTCGAGCGCGAGCTCGCGCGCGACGTCCGCGGCGTCGCGGTCCTCGAACGCGGTCAGCTCGAACGCGCGAAACGTCTGCGGCTGCACCTCGCCGCGCGCGCGCTCGACGCACTGCGCGAGGATCGCGCGCTCCCATTCGGCGTCCCACGAGCGTGTCGCCGCTGCCTCGTCGGCGGGTTCCGCGACGCCGCCCGAGTGCTCGTTCGCCAGCGGCGCCTCGGCCGCGCGCCGACCGCGCGTCGCGCGCGCGCGCTGGATCTGGCGGAACGCGATGCCGAAGAGCCAGCGCGAGAGCCGGCCCTTCTCGACGTCGTAGCGGCCGGCGCGGAAGCCGTCGGCGAATGCGAGCAGCGTCTCCTGCGCGACGTCGTCGGCGTCCGCGCGCGGCGAGGTGCAGCCGCAGACGTTTCGCGCGTTCGAGCTGACCGCGTTCGAGGACCGCGACGCCGCGGACGTCGCGCGCGAGCTCGCGCTCGACGTCAAGGC
>SCVU01000769.1 GCA_004296785.1 Planctomycetota bacterium | reverse complement strand
TCGACCGCGTGCTGCGGTGCGCGGGGATCCGTCGCGTTGACCCCGACGGCACGAGCGTCGACCTGCACGCGCTGCGCGGAACGGCCGCTACCCGCTGGGCGCGCAGCGGCGTGCCGATCTCGATCGCGCAGCGGATGCTGGGGCACTCCGACGTGCGCACGACAATGGCGCACTACGTTCGCGTCGAGGTCGATGACTTGCGCGTCGCTGTGGACCGGCCGGCCGAACCGCGTCCCTCGTTGCACCACCCGCCCCAGCAACTGGTATCGTGACGCTCCCACCATGACCGCGACCGTCCAGTGCCAGGACATCCTCGGCCCCCTCGACGAAGTTGCGCGCAAGCACGCTCCGGACGCGCTCTACATCGCCGGCGACGAGAAGCTGCTGCATGGGACCTCGCGCGTGTCGATCGTTGGTTCGCGCAAAGCGAGCGAAGTCGGACTCAAGCGCGCAGCGCGCCTAACGCGGGAGCTCGTGAAGGCTCGGGTCGTCATCGTGAGCGGGCTCGCAAAAGGAATCGACCACACCGCCCACACGACCGCGATCGAAGCGGGCGGCCGGACGATCGCCGTTATCGGGACGCCGCTCGATCGCGCCTACCCGAAGGAGCACGCGGAACTGCAGGCGCAGATCGCGCGCGACCACCTGCTGGTCTCGCAGTTCCCCGTGGGCGCCGCGACCGGCGCTTGGAGCTTTCCGGTCCGCAACCGGACGATGGCGCTGCTCAGCCACGCGACGGTGATCGTCGAGGCCTCGGAGGACAGCGGCTCGCTACACCAGGGGTGGGAGGCGATTCGGCTCGGTCGGCCGCTGTTCTTCATGGTAAGCCTCCTCGAATCGCCGGACCTCGCTTGGCCGCGCAAGCTGATGGAGTACGGCGCGCAACCGCTGAGCTCGGTCGAGGAGCTCCTGGCCGAGATCCCTGCGGCGGACTTCACGCCCGCCGGCCTGGATGCCTTCTAGCCTCGAGTTCGGATCGTTGCTCTCGTACTGCCCGCGCAAGTCGTGGGGCACGAACCCGACGCAGGAGATGCGCCGCGCCGACGAGTGGATGAAGGCGATCAAATCGGGGGCCGGCCCCGGGCGATCACCGACCAGTCCCTACCCGGTGATCGCGCGCCGGATGCGCGAACTCGCGCGCGACGACGCTGCGATCGGCGCCGTGCTCCGCAGCGCGCCTGCTCCAGTACTCGTGCCCGTACCGCGCAGCTCGCTTCCACCACCCGAGCCGTACTTTTGGCCTGCGCGCGAACTCTCTCGCGCGCTCGTCAGTGCTGGGTACGGAACGGAGGTCATGACGCTCTTGGTTCGAGTCCGTGCGGTAGCTAAGCGAGCGTTCGGTGGCGCCCGCGACTTTGAAGAGCAGGCCGGATCGCTCGGCGTGACCGCGGCGTTCCCGCCGGATCAACCGATCGTGCTCGTGGACGAC
>SCVU01000768.1 GCA_004296785.1 Planctomycetota bacterium | reverse complement strand
TGCTGCATGCGAAACGTTGGCACCGCCTCTTTCGCGAGCAGATACCAGCCCTTGAGTTCGATCCCGAGGATTGCCGTGGAGCCCGGCCGACCTTCCGCGAGCAGGACGTCCGGGAACGTCTGCGGCTGCCGGCGGAACGCGTACGTCGAGTACTGGCGCTCGGGATCCCAGACGCTGCGGATGGCGTTCAGCGTCTCGACTACCTGATCCTCGATCACCGCGCCGAGCGGCGAGTTGAGCGTGTGAAGGTCGGGCGCTCGAAGCCCTTCGATCACGGTCCGACTGTGAAAGTGGACCGGAAGTGCGGTCAGGGCTTCCTTCACGCGCCCGTAGAGCGCGAAGTGCGCCCACGTTTCAGGCGGACCGGTGTCGAGCGGTCTCGCGGGCTGGGGCGATGGCGTCGGCGCTCCGGGCCTTGGATTGGGGGACATACTCGGCGAGCCTGCGACTGGCTTCCGCGAAGTACTCTGGCAGGATCTCGGCGCTGTAGCAACGCCTGCCCGTGGACGCCGCGGCGATCGCGGTCGAGCAGAGTCCGCCGAACGGTTCCCACACGACATCGCCGGGATCCGAACTCGCGCGCAGGATCAGCTCCAGCAGCCGCAGCGGCTTCTGGTTCATGTGGATGCACTTGTGCGCCGTCTTCTTTCGGCGCTCGGCGCCGCGAACCGCGGGCTCGCGCCACACGTTCGTGACCCCAACCTCGCAATAGAACTTGGCCCGCATCCGAGCCCACTCTTCGGGCGAGTACGGCCGGTCGCGATCTGGCGCGGAGTAGTACGGGCGACCCGCGGCTTGGCCGTGGCGGTTCGCATAGCGCGCGATCGATTCGTACGCCTCAGGGGGCGGGAAGTAGAAGAGGTGATCCTTGGTCAGGTACTTCCGCGTCGCGGCATTTTTTACGCCGCACGCGCGGTTCGCGACGTAGAGCGGCAGCCCTGTCCGCATCCATTCGTTGCGGAACCAATCGCGCAGCGGCTGCGCTGATCCGTTGGCTCCGATGCTCACGCGGCGCACGTACTGGACGCAGACCTCGGTGACGACGGGGAACTTGCGCAACGTCTTGCTATTCGCGTTGCCCGCGATGTGCCCGACGCCCTTATCCCAGATGTGGCAGGAACGGTACTCCCAGCCCAGACGCTCAAGCACTGGGTGCACCGTCGCCCAGCCCACCTCTGTGTTCCAGAACCACAGCGTTGTTTCTGGCGTTGCGCGCGCCGACATCTCGGCGATGTGTGGCTCGTACCACGCCGGCAGCTCCGCGTGCGAGTACGGATCTCCGGGGAAGCCACCGACGCCGTAGGGTCCGTCGACCACGATCACCGTCGGCGCAGGCCAAGAATCGCAGACTTCGCGAAAGTCGCCGCAGTGCAGCACGACGTTGTGCCGGCTCGTTCTGCGCTTCTGTTCGTGGCTCATGGGGAGGGGCGTCCGATTCTAGCGGGAACTACCCCGCCACCTGCTGCTTGTACGTGAGGCGCTTGCCTTCGGTCCCCTTGACGAGCTTCGCTGCGCGCTCGCCGTCGTCAACGTCGCGCGCGTTGTAGCGGAACTCGAACTCGGCGCAGTAGCGGTGCAGGTGCTTGCGGCTGACACTGTGGAACGTGCCGTAGATGCCGCGCTTGAGAAGCGAGAACGCGCCCTCGATCGTGTTGCTGTGGATCCAGCCGTCGCGCACGTATTCGTGCTCGCTGTGCTTGACGGAGTAGTGACCGCCGCCGAACTGATGGCGTGCATTGCGATAGAGGCCGCTCTCGTCGGTCATGACCGTCGACCAGCTCGCGATGTGCCTCTCCAGTGCAGGGCGCAGCGCGTCGCCGTCAACGCGATCGAGCGCGAAGAAGCGCACCGGACCCTTACGCTCGACCATGCCGACCACGGGCGCGTGTCGCTTCGTGCGCGTCGCGTTGCCCGTGCCGCGCACGCGCGGCTTGCCG
>SCVU01000767.1 GCA_004296785.1 Planctomycetota bacterium | reverse complement strand
TACTGGAACGACGGTGACGACACCGTCGACGGTTCCGTGGTCGTCGTCGACGGCTCGGTTTCGTTCTCGCGCTTCACCATCATCGCGGAGCTCGCGGAGTTCGACGAAGAAGTCTCTCCGGCCCTCCCGTTCGGCAGCTACACCGACAGCGCGACCCCGTGGTCGGCTGGCGTCTCCTACATGCTCCGCCCGGAGGAGTGGGAGATCGGCGTGCGTATGCAGGACTGCGACGACGACGATGACTCCTCGGTCATCACCGGTGGCCTGAACTGGTACCACGGCGGACACAACGCGAAGTGGCAGCTGAACTTCAGCGACTACAGCAGCGACACGAGCGCTGTCGAAGGCACGCTGATCCAGATCGGCCTCACGCTCGGCAGCGAAGGCTAGTCGAAGCCGTTCGCAACGGGCTCGCGTGCGCGTCACGCGATGTCCGCAAGGAAATCAGAGGGCCCCGCGCGCGTCGCGGGGCCTTCTGCATTTGAGGGGAATGCGCTCGGTCGAACGGGCCGCGCCGACATCCGGCGAGCGGCGCGCACCGAGGCAGGAGCGGCGCGCGGTTCCGCGGGAATCCCTGCTCGCCGCGCGGGGAAGCCACTAATCTGCGCTCGCCCATGAGCAGCTCCGCCGCCACTCCGCATCGCGCGAACCGCCTGGCTCAGTCGACGAGCCCGTACCTGCTGCAGCACGCGCACAATCCCGTCGACTGGCATCCGTGGGGTGCGGAGGCGCTGCAGCTCGCGCGCGAGCAGAACAAGCCGATCTTCCTGTCGATCGGCTACTCGGCGTGCCACTGGTGCCACGTGATGGAACGCGAGTCGTTCGAGCACGAGGGCATCGCGCGCCTGATGAACGAGTACTTCGTCAACATCAAGGTCGATCGCGAGGAGCGTCCCGACCTCGACGAGATCTACATGAAGGCCGTGCAGGCGATCAGCGGCTCGGGCGGTTGGCCGATGAGCGTGTGGCTGACGCCCGACCTGCGGCCGTTCTTCGGCGGCACGTACTTCCCGCCCGCGCCGCGCTACGGGAAGCCGAGCTTCCCGCAGCTCGTGCAGTGGATCGGCGAGACGTGGCGGCGCGACCCCGACAAGCTGCACAAGCAGGGCGCCGATCTCACCTCGCACATCGCGAAGGAAGAAGCGGTCGACACGCGCGGCGAGATCTCGAAGCAGGCGCTCGATCAGTCGCTCGCGATGCTCGCGGCGAACTACGACCCGAGCTACGGCGGCTTCGGCGGCGCGCCGAAGTTCCCGCACGCGATGGACATCCGGATCCTGCTGCGCCACCACCGGCGACTCGGCGCCGCGCAGCCGCTCGGAATGGCGACGCACACGCTCGAGCGCATGGCGCGCGGCGGCATCTACGACCATCTCGCGGGCGGGTTCCACCGCTACAGCACCGACGAGCGCTGGTTGATCCCGCACTTCGAGAAGATGCTCTACGACAACGCGCTGCTCGTGCCCGCGTACGTCGAGGCATGGCTCGTCACGCGCGAGCCGCTGTTCCGCACGGTCGCGTCGGAGTGCTGCGACTGGGTGCTCGCGGAGATGGTGACCGCGCAGGGCGCATTCGCGAGCACGCTCGACGCCGACACCGAGGGCGAAGAGGGCCGCTACTACGTGTGGACGCCCGAGCAACTGTCGCAGGCGCTGCCGGGCCGCGCCGGCGCGTGGGCGCAGGAATGGTGGGGCGTCACGCCGACCGGCAACTTCGAGCACGGCACGAGCGCGCTGTGGCGCGACGAAGAAGAAGCCGACGTCGCGAAGCGGCTCGGCACCGACGTGGAGACGCTGCGCAGCGAGATGGAAGGCGCGCGCCGGCGACTGCTCGCGCTGCGCGCGACTCGCGTGCCGCCCGGCAAGGACGACAAGGTCCTCGTCGCGTGGAACGGGCTGATGATCTC
>SCVU01000766.1 GCA_004296785.1 Planctomycetota bacterium | reverse complement strand
GAAGTCTCTCGGCGCTTCGCACTCTTGCGCTCCCTGCCCGCCGCGTTCGCGCTGGCGCTCGCCGCCGACACCGAGCGCGGTCTCGCGCAATCGGCCGTCGTCGGCTGGGGCAAGCAGCGCTTCGACAGTGAGCTGCACGCCCAGGCCTTCGCGCAGGTCTCGGTGGGGGGCGCGCACACGCTCGCGCTGCGCGCCGACGGAACCGTCGCGGCGTTCGGTGCGAACGAGCTCGGCCAGTGCATCCTGCCCGCGGCGCCGGCGGGAACCGGCTACGTCGACGTCGCGTGCGGCCGCTTCCACAGCGCTGCGCTGCGCAGCGACGGCAACGTGATCGTCGTCGGCGACAACGCGTTCGCGCAGAAGCTCGTGCAGATCCCGCCGCTCGGCGTCGCGTACGTCGATCTCCGCGCGGGCGCGTACCACACGCTCGGCCTGCGCAGCGACGGCATGCTCGGCGCGTGGGGCGCGAACTCGTCCGGCCAGTGCAACGTGCTGCCCCTGCCGGCCGGCGTCACGTACGTCGAAGCGGTCGCGGGCTGGGACTTCACGCTCGCGCGCCGCAGCGACGGCGTCGTCGTCGGCTGGGGCAGCAACGCGCACGGTCAGCTCACCGTGCCGCCGTTGCCCGCGGGCGTCGCGTACACCGCGCTCGCGGCCGGCGCGTACCACGCGCTCGCGCTGCGCAGCGATGGACAGATCGCCAGTTGGGGCAACAACAACAAGGGCCAGCTCGCGGTGCCGCCGCTGCCCGCGGGCGTCGCGTATATCAGCGTGAGCGCCGGCACGATGTTCAGCGCGGCGCGCCGCAGCGACGGCACCGCCGTCGGCTGGGGCGAGAACCTGCACGGTCAGTCGAGCGTGCCCGCGCTTCCCGCGGGTCTGACGTACGCCGCGCTCGAGGCGGGCGCGAGCTCCGAGCACGCCGCAGCGCTGCGCAGCGACGGCGCGCTCGTCGCGTGGGGGCTCAACTCGACGAGCCAGTGCAACGTGCCCGCATCGCCGGCGGGCACCGCGCTCGTCGCGATCGCGGCGGGCGTCCGCCACACGCTCGCGCTGCGCGCCGACGGCGCGGTGCTCGCGTGGGGCGAGAATGCGTACGGCCAGTGCACGGTGCCGCCGCCGCCCGCGGGGACCGCGTACGTCGAGCTCGCGGCAGGTGATCGCCACAGCGTCGGGCGGCTCAGCGACGGCTCGGTCGTCGCGTGGGGCTCGAATGCGAGCGGTCAGTGCAACGTGCTGCCGCTGCCCGCGGGACTGAGCTACGTCGGCATCGCCGCGGGCAGCGATCACACGTTCGCGCGCCGCAGCGACGGCTCGGTCGTCGCGTGGGGTTGGAACTTCGCCGGGCAGACGAACGTGGCGCCGCCGCCGGCGGGCGTCGCGTACGTCGGGCTCGCGAAGGGCGCCGGGCTGTTCCACTCGGCCGCGCTGCGCAGCGATGGCAAGGTCGCGGTGTGGGGCGCGAGCTCGTCGGGCCAATGGTCCGTCCCTCCGCTACCGGCCGGGGTGACGTACACGAAGGTCGCCTCCGGCGGTCTTCACCTGATCGCGCTGCGCAGCGACGGCGCCGTCGTCGGTTGGGGCGACAACTCGCTGTCGCAGTGCAACGCGCCGCAACTGCCGGCGGGTCTCGCATACGTCGACGTTGCCGCGGGCGGCGCGTCGTCGCTGGCGCGGCGCAGCGACGGCTCGATCGTCGCGTGGGGCGGCCTCGCCTCCGCGGGCGTGCCCGCGACGCCGGTGGGCATGGTCGCCGCCGAGATCGCGGTCGGCGAGCACGCGGTCGCGCGCTACGACGCCGCTGTCCCTGCGTCGGTCACGGCGTTCGGCTGCGGGCTCAATCCACTCGGCAGTCTCGTCGTCGCCGGCACGCCGACGCTCGGCGCCGCGCTCTCGATCGCGCTCGACAATCCGCTCGCGACGCAAGCGCCGGGATCGCTCGCGTTGCTCGCGGTGCGCAGCGCGCCGGCGCCGGGCTATCCGTGCGGCCTCGCGATCCCGGGGCTCGGCATGGCCGGCGGCGGCGCGGCGGGCGAGCTGCTCGTCGATTTGTCGAGCGGCGGCTTCACGCTCGGCGGCGGTGCGTGGGCCGGCGCGGGAACGCCGGTCGTGTGGAACGCGGCG
>SCVU01000765.1 GCA_004296785.1 Planctomycetota bacterium | reverse complement strand
GTTCCTGCCGACCGCGCTGCACCCCGATCTCCTGTCGGTGTATGACCGCGTGCGGTTGATGCACACCGGGCAGTTCGAGCTGTCCGACTACAGCTTCCAGGCGCTGCCGATCCTGCTGCACGATCTGTGGGCGCGCCTGACGCAGGTGCCGCTGCCCGATTTCTCGGGAGTGCCGTGGCCGAATCCGACCGAGGGGCAGATCTTCGAGCAGACGGGCCTCTTGCTGTCGCAGCCGCAGGCGCTGCTGTGGCTCGCGATCTGGAAGCTGCCGTACCTGCTGGTCGACCTGTGCGTCGGCATCGCGATCGCGTGGGCGGTACCGCGCAAGCACGCGCGCTTCGCCGGCGCGCTGTGGATGCTGCATCCGCTCGCGCTGTACGCGAGCGGCGCGTTCGCGAAGTACGAGCCGTACATGCTGCTGCCGCTCGTGCTCGGCCTCGGCTCGCTGATCCGCGGCCGCACGACGCGCGCGATGATCCTCGTCGGCGTCGCGTGCGCGATGCGCATCTACCCGCTCGTGCTCGTGGTGCCGCTCGCGATCGCCGCCGGTCGCACGACGCGCGAGCGACTCGAGTGCGCGGCGCTGGCGGGAGTGCCGCTCGCGTGCGTGCTCGGAGCGAGCGCCGTCGGGAGCGCGCTCGCGTGGTGGCTCGCGCCGCCGGCGGCGGTCGCGCTGTGGTACGGCTACCGCGCGATCCGCGCGGGTCGCGGCGAGTGGATCGCCGCGGGCGTGCTCGCCGTCGGCGTCGCGCTCGCGCTGCCGAGCCTGCTCGATCGGCTGGGCACCTCGCAGTACTCGGTGGAGAACATCTTCCACCACGCCGCGTTCCTGAACAGCGGCGCGACGCGGGCCGCCGACATCGGCGCGCTCTCGCCGTTCCTGCTCGCGTACGGCGCGCTCGTGCTGTGGCTGCTGCACAAGAGCGGTTCCGTCGCGGCCGCCGACCGGCCGGGCTTCGCGTTCGAAGCGCTGCTGCTCGCCGCCGCGTGCCTGTTCGGCCTGTCGTTCTTCCACCCGCAGTACGTCGCGCTGCTCGCGGCGCTCGCGTGCCTGTGCCTGCACCGCGCGCGCGGCCTCGCATCGGCGCACGGACTGCAGGTGCTCGGCGCGCTGCTCTCGCTGCTCGCGTTCCCCGGCGGACACACGACGGTGCAGCTGTTCCTGCCGCTCGACCCGACCAACGTCGCGAGCCTGCCCGAGCCCGCGGTCGCGCTGCCGCTCGCGCTCGCCGACGTGCCGTGGCCGACGCTCGGGCGGACGCTGCTCGCGCTCGGCGGCGCGTGGATGGCGCTCGAGATCCTGCGCCGCGATCGCCGCGCGAACGCCGCGCCGTCGCGCGAGCCGTGGCTGTGGATCGGCGTGGCCGCGTGGCCGATCGCGCTCGTCCTGTACGTCGGTTGCTGCCTGCGGCCGGCGGTCACCGTGCTGCGTCCGAGCGGCGAGCAGCTCGGCGCTACGCTCGTGAAAGGCGCCGCGCCGCTCGACTTCCGCGTCGGCGACGCGCAGCCCAGTGGTTTGCTCGTGACGACCTCGCAGCCGGTCGCGGTCGGACCGCGGCGCTGGCGCGTGCAGTTCTTCGCGGAGACGACGACCGACGGAAAGCCCGACGCGGAGATCGTGCTCGACCACGAGGAGCTGTACCCGGGCGCGATCGAGGGCTTGTCGCCCGGCACGCTGCGGATTCCGCTCGACCGCGTGCAGCTCGATCCGAACGTCCGCTACCGCGCGGTGCTGTTCAACGAGACGCCGGCGGCGCAGGTCGAGCAGCGCGTGCTGGCGCTCGAGCGGGTCGCGGCGTCCGAGCTGCTCGGCGACGTCGCGTCGAGCGCAGCGCTGCGGCTGCGCGAAGCGGGGCTGTCGATCTTCGGCGCCGGCGAAGCTTCGGCGCAGACGTGGCACTGAGCCGGTTCGTCGCGCGGCCGGTTCGTCGCGCGGCGGCTCACGCACCGCTAGGCTCCTACGCGTGCCGGCCCCGCGCCTCTACGCACCGCTGACGGCGTTCACCGGCGCGTGCGTGCGGCGCTTCTACCGCGTCGCGCGCCTGGGCGAGTCGATCCCGAGCGCAGGGCCGCTGCTCGTCGTCGCGAACCACCCGAACGGGCTCGTCGATCCGCTGCTGCTGGCCGAGGTTTCGCCGCGGCCCCTGCGGCTGCTCGCGAAGGCGACGCTCTTCCGCATGTTCTTCGTCGGCTGGTGGGTGCGCGGATTCGGCTGCCTGCCGGTCTACCGAGCCAAGGACGGCGCGGACACGTCGAAGAACAGCGAGACGTTCGCCGCGGTCGAGGATGCCTTGCTCGCCGGCGATGCGGTGTGCCTCTTTCCCGAGGGCGTCAGTCACTCCGAGCCGTCGCTGCAGAAGCTGAAGACCGGTGCGGCGCGGATGGCGCTCGGCGCACAGGCGCGCGCGCGCTTCGAGCTCGGCGTGCGCATCGTGCCGGTCGGGCTGTCGTACCACGACAAGGAGTCGTTCCAGTCGCGCGTCGCGGCGTGGGTCGGCGAGCCGATCGAGACCGGCGATCTCGCCGAGCTGCACGCGCGCGATGCGTGGGCGGCGGTCGAGGAGCTCACGGCGCGGATCGCGGCCGGGCTGAAGCGCGTGACGCTGAACCTCGATCGCGGCGAGGACCTGCCGCTGCTCGAGCTCGTCGAGCGCGTGTGGCGGCGCGGCGAGGGGCGGCGCGTGAAGAGGCTGCGCGTGCTCGCCGACGGTCTGCGCGAGTGGCGCGCGCGCGAGCCGTTCGCGGTCGCCGCGCTGCGGCTGCGCGTCGAGGCGTTTCGCGATCGGCTCGCGAGCTTGCACATGTCGGTCGACGACTTGTTCGCCGACTACACGGCGATGCGCGTGGCGCGCTTCGTCGGTTGGAACGCGCTCGCGCTGGCGCTGCTGCCGGTCGCGGTCGTCGGCGTCGCGCTGTGGATCGTGCCGTACCAGCTCGTGCGCGTCGCTGCGGCGCTCGCGCGGCCGGAGTCGGACGTCGCGGCGACGGTCAAGCTCGTCGCGGCGATCGTGTTCTATCCGCTCGCGTGGGCGGTGCACGCGTGGCTCGCGTGGACGTATCTGCCGCCGTGGATCGCAGTCGCGGCGATCGCGCTCGCGCCGCTGGTCGGCGTGTTCGCCGCGCAGTACTGGCTGCGGCGCAGCGCGGCGCTGGCGAACGCGCGCGCGTTCGTGCTGACGGCGAGCCGCGGAGCGCTGCGCGAGCACCTGCGGCGCGACGCCGAGCAGATCGCGGCGGAGGTCGAGCGGGTCGGCGCGCGGCTGCGCGACGCCTGACGCGGCCGTCAGGCGTCGCCTGCCGCCGTCGATTCAGCGCGGCGTGCCGTCGAAGTGCTTGTACACGCCAGCGATCCAGCCGGCGTCGCGCATCTCCCAGACGTGCTCCGCGCCGGCCTTGTACTGCGGCGCGCTCTCGAGGTGCGGTTTCGTCGTCGCCAGTGTGATGAGCCGGGCCTCGCCGGGACCCGAGTTCGCGGAGAACGACAGCGAGTCCCACGGCACCGCGATCAGCTTCTCGCCCATCCCGAGGAAGCCGCCCACCGAGAGCACGGCGTAGCGCACGCGGCCGCGCCCGTCGATCGCGATCTCATCGAGGTCTCCGAGCTTCTCGTCGAGCAGCGTCTTCACCGAGTGACCGTCGAGCTCCGTCGCGCGCAGCGACGAGAACGGCGCCGGCACGAGCGACGCGTCGCGCGCCGGCTGGTTCGGATTCGTGCGCCCCACGTAGAAGCGGTCGACGTCCAGCGTCCACTCCGGGTTCGCGAGGTTCGGCCACGCGTCCTTGTCGAAGCCGGGCGCCGCGAGCAACTGTTCCTTGTTCAACGGCAGCACGAGCGAGAGCGGCTCGTCCTTCGCGATCGCGTTCGACTCGAGCGCGTGGAAGACCGTGAACGGCATCGCGAACAGCTTGTCTCCCATCCCGAGCCAGCCGCCGATCGAGAGCACCGCATACGACGAGTGCCCGCCCGGGTGCACGACGACGTCGTCGATCTTGCCGAGCTTCTCGCCCTGCGTTCCGACCACTTGCATGCCGAGGAGCTCGCTGACGAGCCAGATGCGCGGGCGATCCGAGCCGGCGTGCGAGCTGCCTGCCGGCGTGCCGAACCCGGTCGGTTCGGTCGCGAGAGTTCGAGTAGCGTGCGAATCCATGTGCTTGATCCTGGGGTAGGGACGATCGAACGGCGCAGCCCTGCTGAGCTCGAATCGAGTTCCTGGGCAGTGGTGCGCTCGTCGCCGTCCGCGCGGCTCTTCGCACTTGCCCGCGCACGCCGCAATCGATGGATCCGGGGCCCCGCACGCGGACGAACGAGTAGCCCTGTCTCCGGATCGTCTCAGCCCGCGCGCATCCGCATCGCCGGCGAACCGCCGCGCGCGAGCACGGCTTCTGCCGCCGCGACGCGGCGATCCGCCGGATCGAGTTCGAGCGCCACCAGGTATTGATCGCGACCGAGCGCCTGGTCGTGGAAGTCCGCGATCGCGGGCTCGTACCCGCGCGTCGACATCGCGGCGACGTAGCTGCCGACCAGCGCGCCCGCCAGCGCGGCCGCGACCACCGACCCGACGAGCAGCATGCCGGGACCGCCGCGCACGCGGACGACCACGACGGCCGCAATGCCGCCGAGCGCCGCGCCGATCAGCGCGCCGACGAGGAGCGCGCGACGCGTGTGCGCGCCGGAGGGCGCCAGGTTGTGCACGTCGACGTGTCGCACGTGGCGACCGAACGGCCGCTTGGAGACGACGTGGATGTCGCGCTCGGGAAAGCCGGCGGCGAGCAGCTCCGTCACGGCGTCATCGGCCGCGGAGTCGTTCTCGAAGATGCAGGCGTGGATGGTCATCGGAATGCTCGGGCGGCCGCGCGCGACGGGGCTCTCCGGCGGGACGCCGGAACCGCGCGCGGCGCGGACGATCAGGTGACCTTGCGGCGGCCGATCAGGCGCACGAGCAGCACGATCACGGCCACGACCAGCAGCACGTGGATGAAACCGTTGAGCGTGTACGAGGAGACGAATCCGAGCAGCCAGAGGATGATGAGGATCGCGGCGAGGTAGAACATGGTTGGATCGGTTGGAGTGCGCTGGAGGACGTGAGCGTGGATGGGGCGAGCGCGGAGCTCAGCCGGGCGGGATGCGTTGGGATCGCGCGAGCACCTGGCGGCGCGCCGTGTCGAGCGCCCAGGCGAGCGCCGTCGCGCCGTGACTCGCCAGCGCGGGATTCGCGCGGCGGGTTCCGGCGAGCGAACGCAACAGCGCCGGGCCCAGCACCGCGCCGACGAGCGCGCCCGCCGTCGTCGCGAGCAGCGGATGCGCGCGGATGTGCTCGCGCAGACCAGTCGCCGCGCAGCTCGATTCGCCCAGCCCTTGGGCGGCAGTCGCGATCCGCGCCATGGTGCGCGTCTCGGTCCGCTCGAGGTACTCGGCGACGTCGCGCACGGGCGCGTCGAACAGTGTTTCAGAGAGTCGTCGGGGCGCGACCATCGAGGTTCTCCGCGGGTGGTTCGTACTTGCGGCGCAGTCGCTCGAGCTCGGCGCGCGTGGATCGAGTCACGAAGATGCGTGCGGCTGCGACGACCAGCGCGAGCGCGAGCACGCCTCCCGCCAGATCGCCCGCCCATGGGCGACCGCCGAACAGCTCGGCGAAGCCGCCGCGCATCCCGCGCACGGTGGCGAGCACGGCCGAGCCGAGCCACAGCGATCCGCCGACCGCGAGCGCGACGCACACGCCGATGCGCAGCAGCCACGCGCGCGCCGCCTGCGCCAGTCGATCCTTCTGGATCGCGATGAGATCGGAGACGGCGCGGATCAGCTCTTCGGCCCACGCGCCCGGACCGGGGTCCGCACTCGCGCGCGGAGGCTCGGGAACGCGATCGCTCCCGGCTCCGTGCACCGACTCGGCCGCGGACGGACCGCCGTTCTCGTCGATGATGGACACGCGCTTGCTTCTGTCTCTGCTGCGCGGATCAGCGACTGCGGCGGCTGAAGATGATCCCGACCACGGCTCCGAGCGCGGCGGCGATCAGCACGGACTGGATCGGCTTCGAACGGATGTTCGACTCGAGCCCGCCCTTCCACTCGGTTGCGCGTTCCTTGCCGGTCTCGAGCATGCGCTTCCAGCGCGAGTACTCGTCGCGCGCGGCGGCCTCGACCGCGTGGCCGACGTCGGTCAGGCCGTCGGACAGCTTGTGGGCCGAGGGGTCGGTATCGGAGATGGACTTGCCTTGCATGGTCATGTGATCCTTCGTGGGTGGGTGGGTGGATGTCGTCGGGTCGACGCGGCGAAACGTGAACCGCCGCGCGAACGGGTTCGATCAGCGGATCCGTCGACTTGCGCTCCGACGAGTCCGTAGCGCGCGTCCGCCTCCGCGACGCGTCGCGCGCGTCGCGCGCCACGGCGCGACGCGCGCTGCTCCGCGCTACTTCTTCGCGTCCGGCTTCACGTCCGACTTCGAGTCGGCGCGCGCCTTGTTCCAGTACTCGGCGCAGCCGTAGTGCTGGTACACGCCCTGGAC
Organism: Planctomycetota bacterium; assembly: GCA_004296785.1. Lineage (GTDB taxonomy): Bacteria > Planctomycetota > UBA1135 > UBA1135 > GW928-bin9. The sequence goes on along the minus strand of SCVU01000765.1, from coordinate 895 downwards.
CCACTTCGGGTCGCACATCTGTGCACGTGCGTCAGCCGCGCTCTTGAACTGCGGCGCGCGCTCGAGCTGCTCCTTCGTGCTCGACAGCGTGATGACCTTCTTGTCGCCGTCGTCGCCGCCCATCGAGAAACGCAGGCTGTCCCAGGGCACCGCGACGTGTCGATCGCCCATCCCGAGGAAGCCGCCGACGGACAGCGTCGCGTAGTTGACGCGCCCGTTGGCGTCGATCGCGAACTCCTCGAGGTCACCGAGCTTCTCGCCCTGCGGCGTGACCACGTTCGTGCCGCGCAGCTCCGACGCGCGCCAGGTCAGCGCCGAGACGTGCACGCCGGCTTCGACCGCGCGCTTCGCGTTCGGGTGCAGATCGCCCGCGTAGAACTCGTCGATGTCCTTCGCCCAATCGGCCTTGGCGGTGTCCGGCCAGCTCTTCTTCTCGAAGGCCGGCGCGCGCACGAACTTGTCCTTGATCAGCGGGAGCACCAGATGGCGCGGCCCCTCGCGCGTGGCGGAGACCGGCTCGACTTCGCGCAGCACGCTCCACGGCATCGCGACGAGCTTGTCGCCCATGCCGGCCCAGCCGCCGAGCGAGAGCACGACGTACGAGGCCTTGCCGCCCGGATGGACGACGAGATCCTCGATCTTGCCGACGTTGTCGCCCTCCGGCGACACCACCTTCATTCCCATCAGCTCGGTCGAGAGCCACACGCGCGGCGCGTCCTGCGCCCCCGCGGCGGCGCTCGCGAGCACGGACAGGCCGATCAGCGCGGCCGTCGATTGCATGAGTTTCATTTCGTGATAGTCCTTGTGTACTTCGGTTGGGGTTGCAGACAGCTCGCGGCGCTGGAACTCAGACGATGGCTCGACCGGCCACGCGCTCCTCGCGATCCAACTGCGT
>SCVU01000764.1 GCA_004296785.1 Planctomycetota bacterium | reverse complement strand
GGCTCGATCAATTGCGCGAGGCGCAGGAGAAGAACAAGGAGAAGCCCGCGTACGACGGCAGGTGCCGCGAGCTCGATGCGGGCGAGCGCGCGAGTCGACTGGCGGCGGGTGAACCCGCGGTGCTGCGCTTCAAGGTCCCGGCGGGGGAGACGTGCTTCACCGACTTGATTCGCGGCGAGGTCGTCTTCCAGAACAAGGAGGTCGACGACTGGGTGATGGTCCGCGCCGACGGCACGCCGATCTACAACTTCGCCGTCGTGTGCGACGACGTCGACATGAAGATCACGCACGTGTTGCGCGGCGAGGAGCACCTGACGAACACGCCGAAGCAGATCCTGCTGTACCAGGCGCTCGGCCTGCCGTTCCCGACCTTCGGGCACCTGCCGCTGATGCTCGGGACGGACGGGAAGAAGCTGTCGAAGCGCACGGGCGACACCGCGCTGCAGGACTACCGCGAGAAGGGCTACCCGAAGGCGGCGATCGTCAACTTCCTGTGCCTGCAGGGCTGGGCGCTCGACGGAAAGACCGAGGTGTTCACCGTCGACGAGCTCGTGAAGCACTTCGATCCAACGCAGGTCAGCAAGGCCGGCGCGGTGTTCGACCAGGACAAGTTCCGCTGGATGGCCGGCGAGTACCTGCGCAAGGAGCCGCTCGAGCAGTTGTTCGAGCACTGCGCGCCGTATCTGGTCGCGAGCGGGCTCGTGAGTCAGGCCGAGCTCGCGTCGAAGCGCGCGTGGCTGTTGCAGGCGCTCGCGCTCGAGAAGGATCGGCTGCACATCTACGCGGAATTGCCCGAGCGCCTGAAGTGGATGTTCGCCGACGACCGCGCGATCGCGTACGCGGAGGCGGCGCTGGCGAACGTGCGCAAGCAGGCCGATTGGAAGGGGACGCTCTCGGCGTACCTTGAGTGGCTGCGGCCGAAGCTCGCCGATCGCGTCGCGAAGGATGCGCTGCGCGACGCGACGAAGGCGTGGGTCGCGGAGCGCAAGCTCAAGATGCCGGCGCTGTTCCAGCCGCTGCGCTGCGCGCTGACCGGCGAAGCGGGCGGGCCGGACCTGTTCGACGCGATCGAGCTCATCGGCTCGGAGCGCGCGCTGGTGCGGATCGAGAGCGGGCTCGCGCGGATGGCGTGAGCGCGACGCGCACGGGCGACGCCGCGCGCGTTCAGCCGCCGTACCAGCGGTGGAACGTGTACTTCGTGCGCACCATCTCCATGTCGAGGTCGAAGCTGACCTTGATCATCCCGTAGTTGTTGAGCTGCGTGTCGGCGTCCTTGTAGTCGGCGACGCTCGTCCACACGTGGTGCTGCGACAGCATGCGCCCGACGCCCGAGCGCGGATCGGCGACCGCGAGCAGCGCGCGACCGGACACGAGCGCGCCGGCATGGCGCTGCAGCTCGCGGTCGAGCCGGTGGCCGAGGAAGCCCGCGAGCCTTCCGCCCGCCGACTCGGCGACCCACACGCCCGCGTCGCGCTCGGCCTGGAACGACTGCTCGCAGTAGCTCTTCGCCCAGCGCGCCATCAACAGCCCGGCGTCGCGCTTCGGCAGGTGCTCGTCCAAGTGGTAGCGATTCAGCGTGAACGCGCGCGCCGCGAGTTCCTCGATCGCGAGCACGTCGCGCGCCTCGACCGGCCGGATCGCGCCGTCGAAGCCGTGCGCGCGCGGATCGACCGCGCCGCCGCCGCGCCGCTCGGTGTCGTAGGTCAGCGTCACGAGCGTCTCGACGAGCCGGAAGCCGGCGCTGGTGAACTCCTGGTACGCGTCGATGTCCGCGGTGTCGACGCGGAACGCGACGTGCGCGATGCGCTCGCGCGCGACGAGCTGCGGCAGTTCGGCGAGCAGCGCCTGCAGCACGTGCCGCCGCAGCGGATGCGCGGCGCGGACCAGCGCGAACGGGATTCCGGCCATGCGCATGCCGAAGAGCGCCGAGTCGTCTTCGAGGTGCTGCAGCACGAGTAGCCCGACGAGCTCGCCGCTCGCCTCGTCGAACGCGCCGAGGCGGCGCGCGTCCGCGCTCGCGGCCGTGCGCAGCAGCCGCTGCCCGAAGTGCGCGAGCGCGTGCGCGGGCGCGATGCGGCGGTAGCGGCGGTAGTCGTCGTACGCGTACGCGGTGCACAGTCCGA
>SCVU01000763.1 GCA_004296785.1 Planctomycetota bacterium | reverse complement strand
ATGGGCGGGCAGACAGCGTAGCGAACGACCCGCGCTCAGCGCAGGATCTCGCGGCACGCGCCGGCGAGCCGCTCGACGTCCGCCTCCCCCACGTCCATGTGCGTGACGAAGCGCAGCGAGCTCGCGGTCATCGGCAGCACGAGCACGCCGCGCTCTTTCAAGGCTGCGCACAGCGACGCCGGTGTGTGCTGGGCGTGCTTCAACTGCACCATCGCGATGTTCGTCTGCACTTGATTCGGCGGACATGCGAGCCCGGGCAGTCCGTGCAAGCGCTCCGCGAGCCGCCGCGCGAGCGCGTGGTCCTGCTCGAGCCGCGCGACGTGGTGCTCGAGCGCGTGCAACCCGCCCGCCGCGAGGATCCCGCACTGGCGCATCCAACCGCCCAGGCGCTTGCGCACGAGCTTGCCGCGCTCGAGGAACTCGCGCGGGCCTGCGATCAAGCTGCCGACCGGCGCGCCGAGGCCCTTCGACAGGCACAGCGAGACCGAATCCGCGCACGCGGCGAAGTCGCGCGCGCTCGTGCCGCTCGCGACGACGGCGTTCATCAAGCGCGCGCCGTCCATGTGCACCGGCAGCGAGCGCGCGCGGCACCAGGCCGACAGCTCGCGCAACTTCGCGAGCGGCAGCACGAGGCCGCCGGGGCCTTCGCCGGATCCCATGAACGTCTGCTCGACGCACACGAGCGCGGTCTTCGCGCAGTGCAGCGATGCCGGGCGGATCGCGCGCTCGACGAGCGCGGGCGTCAGCACCCCGTCCGGCACGTCGAGCGTCATCGTCTGCACGCCGTGATTGAAGCCGGCCGCCCCCGCTTCCCACTGCACCATGTGCGCGCTGCGCTCGACCACGATCTCGTCGCCCGGCCGCGTCCACGCGCCGAGCGCGACTTGGTTCGCCATCGTCCCCGACGGCACGTACAGCGCGCCGTCCTTGCCGAGCAGCTCGGCCACGCGCGCCTCGAGCGCGCGCACGGTCGGATCGCCGTCGAGCACGTCGTCGCCGAGCTCGGCCGCGAGCATCGCCGCCTTCATCGCGGGGGTCGGCTGCGTGACGGTGTCGGAGCGGAAGTCGCTGTGGCGGCTCATCCGCGCAGTGTCCCGCGTACCGCGGCGCGCCGCAACCGCGTGCACCCGGCGCGTGTTCAGCGCGCGCCGCGCAGCCCGCCGTGCACGAACGAGCTGCCGAGCCCGGCGTGCTCGTCGCGCCGCAGGTGCCACACCGCGCCGCCGAGCAGCACGAACGGCAACGCGCTGACGTACGCGCCGAACGCCAGCTGGACTCCGCTCGATGTCGCCGCGTTCAGCACGACCCACGCGTGCGCGAGCAGTGCGAGCACATAGCTCGCGAGCACCCAGCCGAACGGCACGCCGCGCGTCGCGACGCGCAGCGCCGCGAGCACGCACGCCGCGAGCGCGAGCGAGACGCTGGCGATGGACGGCAGCAACTGCCAAGCGTTCACGGTCTGGAACACATCGCCCGCGGGAGTCGGGTACGCGTAGATCGAGGTCCACGGGAGGAGGCTGAAAATGCTCCAGCACAGCAGGCACACGGCCGCGGTCCCCGTGCCGCGCGTCCACGTGAACTGCACATAGCCCTGCCGCGTCGGCGCTGCCGGCGCCGCGTCGCCCACTTCCTCCACGCGCTGCTTCATCTCGCTCGCCTGCTGGTAGCGCCGCTCGGGCGCCTTCTCGAGCGCCTTCAGCACGACCTCGTCGAGGTGGACGTCGACGTGCACCTTGCGCGACGGCACTTCGAAGCGGCCGAGCGGCAGCTCGCCGGTCAGCATCTCGTAGAGCACGACGCCGAGCGCGTAGATGTCGGCGCGGTGATCGACCCGCGCGGGGTGTTCGATCTGTTCGGGCGCCATGTACTTCGGCGTGCCGAGCAGCGCGCCGGTCGACGTGAGGCCCGCGTCGAACTCCGCGAGCTTCGCGAGACCGAAGTCGGCGATCTTCGGCGCGGCGTGCGCGTCGAGCAGGATGTTCTCGGGCTTGATGTCGCGGTGCACGATGCCGCGGTCGTGCGCGTACTGCAGCGCCGCGCACAGCGGCGGGACGAGCGCGAGCGCCTGCGCGGGCGCGAGCTTGCCTTCGCGCAGCACGTCGCGCAGGTTCGCGCCCTCGACGAGCTCCATCGCGAGGTAACAGAGCGTCGTGCCGGGCTCGAGCTCGACCTCGCCGTAGTCGTGCACGCCGACGATGTGCGGGTGCGCGAGCTTCGCCAGTGCCTGCGCCTCGCGCGCGAAGCGCTCGCGGACCGCGGCGTCGCGCGTGAGCTCGGGCGACAGCAGCTTGAGCGCGACCGTGCGATCGAGCTTCGTCTGCCGCGCGCGGTAGACGGCGCCCATGCCGCCCTCGCCGATCAGCGCGAGCACTTCGTAGCCCGGGATGCGGCCGGCGAGCTGCTGCGGCGTCGCGGCCGGCGCGCGCTGCGCTCGCGTTGGCGGCGGCGCCGCGCGCTCGAGCGCGCAGCGCGGACAGAGGTCGGTCTGGGAAGCGAGCGCACTGCCGCAGCGCGGACAGGTCGGGGCGCCGGGAGCGCGCGCGGGCGGCGGGGTCGATGAGGGGCTCATGCCCGTGACTGGGGAACTCGCGCGCCGAGGTTACAACGGGCCGGCTCGGACGCGGTATCCTCGCCCCATGCAACGCGTCGATGCGGTCGAGCGAGTCCTGCGGAGAACGACGCTCGCGAGCGGGGCGCTGCTCGCGCTCGGAATCGTGCCCGCCGCGCTCGCCGGATCGCGCCTGGCGAGCGCGGCGTCGTTCGACGAGTTCGTCCGCGACGTGCGCGCCGACGAGTCCGCGCTCCCCGCAGTGCAGCCGGGCCAGCGGTTGACGCACGCATCCAGCTGGTCGATCGGCACCGGCGATCCGTTCGCGGCGCCGATCGGCGCGCGCGGCGAGACGCGAACCGCGCTCGAGATCGCGCACGAAGGTCGCTCGCTGCTGTCGTTCGCGCAGGACGCGGCGTGGACGCAGCTCCCCGACTGCACGGATCGCGCGTCGTTCGCGACGCGCACTGCGCGCCTCGAGGTCGACCCCGCGTTCCACGCCGTGGTGCGCGTGTGGCTCCACCGTCCCGCCGAGCTCGTCGGAACGGACTCGGGGCGGCGCGGCGCGCTGGAGGTCGATGCGTGGCTGTTCGCGGGTCCGGGTGCGAGCACGGTCGAGCTCCTCGCCAGCGATTCGATGAATCACTCGAGCAGCGCGAGCGGCGCCGAACCGTCGGCGCTCTCCGCTCTGGCTGAGTGCCTCGATCCGACGCAGGACCTGCCGCCGCAAGGCATGCAGTTCCGCATCCGCGCGTGGACGCGGTTGACCCACGCGCGCCATCCGGGCGGTACGACCGGCATCGGCCGCGCGCCGGCCGAGTTCCACGTGAGCACCGACGAGTTCTCGTACGAGCTGTCGTGCACGCGCACGGAGGGCGATGGATCGCCGAACCCGTCGTCGTACGCCGAGACGCGCACGCTGAAGCGCTCGTGGAAAGTGGACGTGAAGACGCCGCTCGGCCGCGAGCACGACGCGGCGGACGCCGCCTCGTTCCAGTACGAAGTGTTCTAGCGCAGCGACGCGAGCAGCGCCGCGAGTTCCTCGCGCACCGACTCGGCGCTGCCATCGGACAGCGTCTCGCGCACCTCGTCCTCCAACGCGTCGCGATACCGCTCGCGCAGCCGGTGCACGGCGACCTTGAGCGCGACTTCGCGCAGCCCGAGCTCGCGCGCCGCGGCCTCGTACTCCCCCGCCTCGCTCGCGCGCGCGACGAAGCGCCCGAGCACGCGCCACGCGGCGCCGCGGCCGGCGGCGAGCTCCGACCTCTCGAGCCGCTCGAGCGCCGCGCGCGCGACCTCGAGCGACCACAGCCGCTCGAAGAGCCGCTCGGGATCCTCGTCCGCGCGCGCCTCGACCGCGTAGCGCGACTCGTGCTCGTCGAGCCCGCGTTGGTCGAGCGAGAGCGTGCGCCCGCCGCCGCGCTTCGCGGCGCGCTCGCGATCCCCAAGTTCGCCGACGTAGTGCTTGAGCGCCCCGAGCAGCCACGCGCGGAAGCGGCCCTTGGCCCGATCGACGCGCCAGCGCTCGCGCTGCTCGATCATGCGCGCGAAGAGCCCTTGCAGCGCGTCGTCGGCGTCGTGCGCATCGAGTCCGCGCCGGCGCAGGTACGCGTGCAGCGGGAAGCGGTACGAGCGCACGAGCTGCTCGAGCGCGTCGCGCGCCAGCGCGTCGTCCGGACCGCGCGCGCGCTCGACGACGCTCCAGCGCGTCGGCGCGAACTCGGCGCGCGCCGGTTGCGGCGGATCGGAGCGCGGCGATTCGTTCACGCGGCGCGCTCCGTGCGCTCGCTCAGCCCTTCGCGCCCGACAACACGGGCCGCTTCGACAGCGCCTCGCGCATCCGCCGCAGCGCCTCGCGGATGTTGTCGGTCGAGCTCGCGTACGAGAAGCGCAGGTAGCCCTCGCCGTGCGCGCCGAACGCCGTGCCCGACACCGTCGCGACGCCGCACTCGACGAGCAGGAACTCCTGCAGCTGCTTCGCGCTCATCCCGGTGCCCTGCACGTTCGGCATCGCGTAGAACGCGCCGCGCGGCATCACGCAGCGGAAGCCCGGGATCGCGTTGAGGCCGTCGACGATCAGCTTGCGCCGCTCGTCGAACGCCGTGACCATCCGCTCGACCGCGTCCTGCGGTCCGCGCAGCGCCTCGATCGCCGCGATCTGGCTGTGCGCGCTCGTGCACGACACCGAGTTGATCTGCAGGCGCTCGGCGTGCGCGACGAGCTCCTTCGGCCACACGCCGTAGCCGAGGCGCCAACCGGTCATCGAGAACGTCTTGCTCCACCCGTCGAGCAGGATCACGCGGTCGCGAATCGATTCGTACGCGAGCAGGCTCACGTGCTCGAGCCCGTCGTAGATCAGCCGCGAGTAGATCTCGTCGGCGAGCACCGTGACGTGCGGGTGCTTCTCGAGCCCCTTGACCAGCACGTCGAGCTCGCGCCGCCCGACCACGCCGCCCGTCGGATTCGCGGGCGTGTTGAGGATCAGGAGCCGCGTGCGCGGCGTGATCTTCGACAGCACGAACTGCGGATCGAACGAGAAGCCGGTGTCCTCGAGCAGCGGGATCGCGACCGGCGTCGCGCCGGTGTACTTGATCAGCGACTCGTAGATCGGGAAGCCGGGGTTCGGATAGAGGATCTCGACGCCGGGCTCGCCGAACATCGAGATCGCGTAGTACATCGTCGGCTTGCCGCCGGGCACGATCAGCACCTGATCGGCGTGCACCTTCACGCCGCGGCGCTTCGCGATGTCCTCGCACACGGCCTCGCGCAGTTCGGGCAGCCCCTTCGCCGGCGTGTAGAAGTGGTAGCCGTCGGCGAGCGCCTTCTGCCCTGCCGCGACGATGTTCGCCGGCGTCTGGAAGTCCGGCGCGCCGATGCCGAGGTTGATCAGCGGCCGCCCCTGCTTCTCGAGCTGTGGCGCCATCGCGCGCGCGCGGGCGAGGACTTCGAAGGCGGATTCCGTCCCGAGCAGGGACATGCGCTGGGCGAGTTGGAACGGCATGAGGGGGGTCGGCTGCGCGGCGAGGGCGCCGCGCGAGCCCCTCAGCGTACGCGAGCGGCGGGCATCGTCAAGTTGCGCCGCGCGCGGGCGCCCAGCGCGGCGCCCGCCGGACTTCTCGCGCCGCTAGTGCGCGTCGCGGTACTTGACGTGACAGTCCTTGCAGGACTGCCCGAGCTTCTTCATGTGGCCGGCCAGCACGTCGGCGCTCGCGCTCTCGAGCAGCGCCTTCTCGAACGCTTCCGCGGCAGCCGTCGACGCGCGCAGCATCTGCAGGAACTCGGCCGGCTTGGCCTTGACCTCGGCGTCGTCCTCGAGCTCGCGCGACACGTGCGCGATGCGCCCGACTTCCGCGGCGGGCACGAGGTCCGGGTGCTCGGCGGGTGCCTTCCAGCTCGCCTTCTCGACGGCCTTCATGTTGTCGAGCGCGAAGTCGATGTCGACCATCCCCTGCACGAGCCCGGTCGTCTTCCAGCGGCTCGGGAACTGGTTCGACGCGGCGTCGATCTGCGCGGCTGTCGCGAGCGAGGTCTCGGTCGCGCACGCATACAGCCCGGTGTAGTTCGGCGCGGTGCCCGACACCTTCATCCGCGCGAGCGCCTGCTCGTTCGACAACCGGCCGAGCATCACGGCGATCGCCGCCGCCGCGCCGGCGCTGCGGTGCTTGCCGTGGTGGCAGTGCACGTAGATCGGTCCGGGCAGATCGCGCACGACGCGCGCGAGCTCGAGCTTGCGCGTCTCGTCCATGCCGTCGTAGCCGATCGGCAGGTGCACGTAGCGCAGGCCGAGCGCGCGCGCGGCATCGACGTCCGGCTGCGCGCCGTCGACCGAGACGACCGTGCGGATCCCCATGTCGGCGAGCGACTCGAGCCCGTGGCCCTCGGGCGCGGAGCCGCTGTAGAGCCCGTCGGAGTACGCGACGACGTTGTGCAGTCCGTCGAAGTCGGCGGGCTTCGGCGCGTCGGCGCCGGGACGCGCGAGCGTCACGGGCCGCGGCGCGATCGGCTCGGGGCCGGCAGCGCAAGCGCAGGGGATCCAGATGAACAGTGCGAGCAGCGACGAAAGGAGCGGGAGTCGAACGTGCATCTCGGTGCGAGCGGGTCAGTTCCTAGGAGAGGCGAGCCCGGGCTACGGGCCGGGATTGGGGCGCGCGCCAAGGCAAGTGGCGTGCCTCCTCGTCGGCGCGCCGCGCGCGGATGCGCGTCGTGCGCGCTCGACCCGCGCGTCGACGCACGCGCCCGGGACGGAACACCGCGCGCGCTCAGCGGCGCTCGGAACTCACCGCGAGCTCGTCGAACGACGTCCGCGCATCGGCCTTCGTCCACACGCCGACGCCGCCGGGCCGCGCGATCGTCGCGTCGCTGACCTCGAGGAACTTGCGGCCGTCGAGCGAGCAAGTGATCGCGTCGCCGACGTGGCGCACGGCGATCCGGTGCCAGCTCCCCGCGCGCGCGTCGACGAGTGCGGTCGCGAGCTGTCGGCGCACGCCGTCCTTCACCACGTAGACGCGGTAGTTCGACTCGAGCGGATTGAAGCGACACACGTAGTAGTTGTTCGCGTCCTGCACGCGCCACATCGGCCCGCCGCCCTGGTCGAGCTCGCCGCCGTCGGCGCGCACGTCGACCGCGAGCTCGCCGTCGCCGAACGCGAGCGCGCGGCTCCAGCACACGTTGTAGCGGTCCTCCGACGCGTGGTTGCTCGCGACCATCGCGAGCACGTTCGGCGCGGAAACCGCCGCGGAATCCGCGCGGATCGCCCACGTCGCGAGCGGTCCGCTGCCGCCGGTCGCTGCGCGCGACCAGCCGTCGAGCGAGCCGTCGTCGAAGCCGAGTGCTGCGACCGCCGCGCGCCCGCCCGCGGGCGTCGAGCACGCCAGCGCGGCGAGGGGTGCGACGAGGAATCCGAGCCGGGCACAGCGAGAGCGAAGCATCGAGCGAGGTCCTTTCGACCGGTTGCGAGGCGGCACGGAGCTGCGCGAGCATAGCGCGCGACGGCATGCGCGTTGCCATCGCGAGGCGCGCTCGCTCGCACGCAGCCTCGCCGCCCCCGCCCCC
>SCVU01000013.1 GCA_004296785.1 Planctomycetota bacterium | reverse complement strand
ACCGCGCCGGTGGCTGATCTCCCACGCGCCGTCCACCATGATGCGGATCACGACGGGCTTGCCGCGCAGGCGCGCCGCGAGCACGTGCAGCAGCGCGAGGTGCTCCTGCACGTACACGACGTCGACCCGGCCCGCTTCGGACAGCACCGCGAAGAACGCCTTCAAGTAGCGCAGCGGCAGCGGTCCGCGCGTGATCGCGCGCACTGGGAACGGGTGGCCCTGCGGATGCTCCTCCGCGCAGAACGCGACGACGCGCACGTCGTGGCCGCGCTCGATCAGGAACCGCGCGATGCTCGGCACGTAGACCGCCGGGCCCCCGAGATCGGGAGGGAAGACGGGGCTGGTGATCAGGATGCGCACGCGGGGGGCGCGACATTGTGGAGGTGCGGCGCGGGACTGACAACCGCGCGAGCGCGCGCGCGGCGGACGCCGGCGCTTGTGTTCGAGCGGCGCGCGCTCCACTCTCAGCGCTCGATGTCCGCCGCACCTCGATCGACGGGCGAGTTCGTCGCCGCGCTGCGCCGCCAGGGCGAGCTCGTCGAAGTGCGCGTCGAGGTCGATCCCGAGCTCGAGCTCGCCGAGATCCACCGGCGCGTGATTGCCGCGAACGGACCGGCGCTCCTGTTCTCGCGCGTGCGCGGCTCGCCGTTCCCGGTGGTCACGAATCTCTACGGCACCCGGAAACGCGTCGAGCTCGCGTTCGGCCGCACGCCGCGCGCACTCGTCGAGCGCGTCGCGAAGCTGCCGGAGACGCTCGTGCCGCCGACGCTCGGCAAGCTGTGGGGCGAGCGCAAGCTGTTCGCGCGCCTCGCGCGCGTCGGACTGCGCGAGCGCAGGAGCGGTCCGGTCTGCGACGTGCGCGCGTCGCCGCCGGACCTGTTGCGACTGCCGGCGCTCAAGACTTGGAAGCGCGACGGCGGTCGATTCATCACGCTGCCGCTCGTGCTGACCAAGCACCCGCGCTCAGCGAGCACGAACCTCGGCATGTACCGCGTGCAGCTGTACGACGCGACGCGCACCGGACTGCACATGCAGATCGGCAAGGGCGGCGGGTTCCACCTCGCGGCGGCCGAGGAGCTCGGCGAGGCGCTGCCGGTGAACATCCACGTCGGCGGTCCGCCCGCGGCCGTGCTCGGCGCGGTCGCGCCGCTGCCGGAGAACGTGCCGGAGCTCTTGCTCGCGAGCCTCGCGCTCGGCGAGCGACTGCCGCTCGCGCGCAATCCGTGCGGACCGCTGCCGCTGATCGCCGAGTCGGACTTCGCGCTCGTCGGGCGCGTCGAGCCGCGCGCGCGCGCGCCCGAGGGCCCGTTCGGCGATCACTACGGCTACTACAGCGAGACGCACGACTACCCGGTGTTCACGTGCGACGCGCTGCTGCACCGGCGCGATGCGATCTTCCCCGCGACGGTGGTCGGCAAGCCGCGGCAGGAGGATTTCTACCTCGGCGACTACTTGCAAGAGCTGTTGTCGCCGCTCTTCCCGCTCGTGATGCCGGGCGTGCGCGCGCTGTGGAGCTACGGCGAAACCGGCTACCACTCACTGTCCGCGGCCGTCGTGCGCGAGCGCTACAAGCGCGAGGCGATGGCGAGCGCGTTCCGCATCCTCGGCGAGGGCCAGCTGTCGCTGACGAAGTTCCTGCTCGTCATCGACGCGCCGATCGACCTCGTCGACTTCCGCGCGGTGCTCGAGCACGTGCTCGCGCGCACCGATCCGCGCACCGATCTGTTCCTGTTCCCGAACCTGTCGATGGACTCGCTCGACTACGCGGGTCCGACGGTCAACGAGGGCAGCAAGGGCGTGTGGCTCGGGCTCGGAGAGCCGCGCCGCACGCTGCCGCGCGAGTTCTCGGGTGCGCTGCCGGTCGACGTGCGGCGCGCGATTCCGTTCTGCGCCGGCTGCCTCGTCGTCGAGGGCGTGCCGTACGCGCGCGAGCCCGGGCAGGCCGCGCGCATCGCCGCGCACCCGGATTTCGCGGCGTGGCCGCTGGTCGTGCTGACCGACGACGCCGCGCGCGCCGCGAAGAGCCCGATGAACTTCCTGTGGACGTCGTTCACGCGCTTCGATCCGTCGCGCGATCTCGTCGGCGCGAAGACCGAGCTCGCCGGCGGCCACGCGGTGCGACACGCGCCGATCGCGCTCGATGCGCGGATGAAGCCGTGGTACCCCGAGGAGCTGTTCGCGGACGAGGCGACGGCCGCGCTCGTCGATCGGCGCTGGAGCGAGTACTTCGAGCGGCCGATGCCGATGGGCGATTCGGAGCGCGCGCACCTCGACTGAGGCCGCGCGCGGCGCGGTGACTTCAGCGCGAGCTCGTGCGCGGCACCGGCGACGGCCCCGGCTTCGAGCGCACGCGGTGCCGGACGATCTCGCCCTTCACGACGTACAGCACGTCCTCGGCGATGTTCGTCGCGTGGTCGGCGATCCGCTCCAAGTTGCGCGAGATCGACACGAACTGCACGAGCCGATCGATCGACTCGGGCGAGCGCTTCATGTTGTCGACCGTCTCGAGGATCACCTCGCGGTTGTAGCGGTCGACCTGGTCGTCCTCGAGACACACCGCCCGTGCGCGCTCGCCGTCCTCGTTGACGAACGCGTCGAGACTCTCGCGCAGCATCCGCGTCGTCTGCTCCATCATCGAGCGCAGCTGCTTCGGCTGCGGGATCGGCGTCGTCGTCGCGAGCGACGCGGCGCGCTCTGCGATGTTGACCGCGAGGTCGCCGACGCGCTCGAGGTCGTTGTTGATCTTCAGGCACGCCGCGATGAAGCGCAGATCGGTCGCGACCGGCTGGTGCAGCGCGAGCACCTTCAGGCACTCCTCTTCGATCTCGACCTCGCGCAGGTCGATGATGCGATCGCCGTCGATCACGTCGCGCGCGAGCTCGGGACGGCGCTCGAGCAGCGCCTGGATCGCCTTGCGCACGGCTTCCTCGACGAGCGCCCCTTCGGTGAGCAGATCGCGTTCGAGGCGTTCGAGGTCGTTGCGCAGGTGCTTGGTCATGGCGGGCGTTCGAGTGCGGCGTTGTCGCGTGAGCGTGAGTGAGCGTGGGAGCGGATGTACGAGTGCGCGCGAGCGCGGGCTCAGCCGAAGCGACCGCTGACGTAGTCCTCGGTCTCGGCGAGCTGCGGGTTGAGGAAAATGTCCTGCGTCGGGCCGTACTCGACCAGGCGACCGAGGTACATGAACGCGGTGAAATCGCTCGTGCGCGACGCCTGCTGCATGTTGTGCGTGACCATCAGCACCGAGTACGAACCCTTGAGCTCGTCGATCAAGTCCTCGATGCGTCCGGTCGCGATCGGGTCGAGCGCCGAGCACGGTTCGTCGAGCAGCAGCACGTCCGGCTCGGCGGCGATCGCGCGCGCGATGCACAGGCGCTGCTGCTGACCGCCCGACAGGCGCAGCGCGCTCTCCTGCAGGCGGTCCTTCACCTCTTCCCACAGACCGGCGCCGACCAGGCTGCGCTCGCAGACTTCCTCGAGCACGCGGCGGTCGCGCTCGCCGTCGATGCGCAGCGAGTACACGACGTTCTCGAAGATGCTCATCGGGAACGGATTGGGCTTCTGGAACACCATGCCGATGCGCTTGCGCAGCTCGATCACGTCGACGCCGGAGCCGTAGATCGGATCGCCGTTCAACAGCATGTCGCCGCCGACGCGCACGCCGTCGACGAGATCGTTGAGCCGATTGACCGAGCGCAGGAGCGTCGACTTGCCGCAGCCCGACGGACCGATCAGCGCGGTGACCTTGCCGCGCGGCACGCGCATGCCGACGTTCCACAGCGCGCGCGACGCGCCGTACCACAGGTCGAAGCCGCGGATGTCGAGCACTGCTTCCTCGGTTGCCGCCGCGGCGTGCGTGACCGTCGCGAACGGCTCGCCGCGTTTGATCGCCTCGAACACCGCGCCGCGATCCGCGGGCCGCCCGCGCGCGCCGGTGTGCAGTGCCGGCGCGCCCGAACGCTCGGGTTGCGAGGAAGCTGTCGGCGTGACTTGCATGGGGCTGTCGGGGTTCGCGACGGGCATCAGATCGATCCTGCGAGGAAGCGCCGGCGCAGCCGGGCTCGCACGACGATCGCCGCGATGTTGAGCAGCACGATGATGCCGATCAACAGGAGCGTCGTCGTGTACACCATCGGCTTGGCCGCCTCGCTGTTCTGGGACTGGAAGCCGAGGTCGTAGATGTGGAACCCGAGGTGCATGAAGCTGCGCTCCGGGTGGAGGAACGGGAACGAGCCGTCGATCGGCAGTTGCGGCGCGAGCTTGACGGCGCCGACGAGCATCAGCGGCGCGACCTCGCCCGCGCCGCGCGCGATCGCGAGGATCATCCCGGTCATGATGCCGGGCAGCGCGCGCGGCAGCACGATGCGCTGGATCGTCTGCCACTTCGTCGCGCCGCACGCGTACGAGCCCTCGCGCATCGAACCCGGCACGGCCGCGAGCGCTTCCTCGGTCGCGACGATGACGACCGGCAGCGTCAGGAGCGCGAGCGTGAGCGCCGACCAGAGCACGCCGCCCTTGCCGAACGTCGGGTTGGGCAGGCGCTCGGAATAGAACAGGTCGTCGATGTTCGCGCCGACGATGTAGCAGAAGAACCCGAGGCCGAAGACGCCGAACACGATGCTCGGCACGCCGGCGAGGTTGTTGACCGCGATGCGCACGACGCTGACGATCAGGCCGGGCTTCGCGTACTCGCGCAGGTACAGCGCGGCGAGGACGCCGAACGGCACGACCGCGAGCGACATCAAGAGCGTCATCACGACGGTGCCGAAGATCGCGGGCAGCACGCCGCCCTCGCTGTTCGACTCGCGCGGCTCGTCGAGCAGGAACTCGCGCCAGCGCGACAGGTAGACCGCGAGCGAGCCGCCCAGGCCGAGCTGGTTCGCCGGGTACGCGCGCACGATCTGACCGAGCTCGATCGGCTGCTCGTGGCCGTCGGCGGTGCGCAGCACAAGCTGCTGGCCGCTGTTCGCGCGCCGCAGCTCGCGGATGCGCTGCTGGATCTCGCCGAACTGCGTCTCGCACTCGGCGGTGACGCGCGCGAGCTCGCGCTCGGCTTCGGTGCGCTGTGCGGAGCGCAGGCCGTGCTCGAGCTCGGCCTTGCGCACCGCGAGGCGCGCCGCCTCCTGCCGCGCGTTCACCGCGCCGATCTCGTCGCGCTCGAGCGCGCGGATCGCGGCGTGCCGCTCGAGCGCGCCGGAGTGCTCGTCCTCGACGCGCTGCACGATGCGCGCGGGATCGGTCTCCACGACCTGCTCGTCGACGCGGTAGCTCGCCGGGACTCCGTAGAAGCGGCCCCACGCGCGTCGTTCGATGACCAGCGCCCACGCAGGCCGGCTCTCGCCGCCCGGCGCCTGCTGGAAGTCGCTGACCCACGCGAAGTGCTCGCCGGTGAGCTCGTAGTTCCCGATGCGCAGCATGCGCCGCCGCGCGGCGCCGCTCTGCGCCGCGAGTTCGCGCTGCGCGCGCTCGCGCGCCGCGGCGCCGAGCCCGTCGAGCGCGGATTCCTCCGGGCGGTACGTCTCGGTCACCGTGACCTCGCCCATCAGCTTGCGACCGCCGTCGAGCTCGACCTGCACGACCTCGTGCGGCCAGAACGAGGCGGCGCCCTCGGCGACGACGAGCACGAGCAGACCGGCGATCATCGCGAGCGCGAGGCACAGGCTGCCGGCGGTCAGCCAGACCATCGGCTCGCCGTGCGCGAACAGCGAAGTCGCGCGCCGCAGCGTGCGACGCCGCTCGCCGGCGCCGGACTTGGCGCGCGCGGCGGCGTCGGGCGCCGTCGGCTCGGGCGGAAGAGTGGCGCTCTTGCTCACAGTTGGTAGGAGCGCTTGCGGAAGCGCTGGCGCACGACTTCGGCCAGCGTGTTCACCACGAACGTGATCGCGAACAGCGTGAGCGCGGCGAGGAACAGCGTCCGGTAGTGCGTGCTGTCGCGCGCGGCCTCCGGCAGCTCGACCGCGATGTTCGCGGAGAGCGTGCGGAAGCCGTTGAACACGTTCCACTCCATGACCGGCGTGTTGCCGGTCGCCATCAGCACGATCATCGTCTCGCCGACCGCGCGGCCGAGCCCGACCATGATCGCGGAGAACAATCCGCTGCCGGCCGTCGGCACGACGATCCGCACCGCGGTCTGCCACGGCGTCGCGCCCGCGCCGAGCGAGGCGAGGCGCAGCGACTGCGGCACGCTCGTCAGCGCGTCCTCGGCGAGCGTGTAGATGATCGGGATCACCGCGAAGCCCATCACGAAGCCGACGACGAGCGCGTTGCGCTGCACGTACGTGTCGAGGACCGAGCCGCGCGCGTCGAAGCCGCCCTGCTGCAGCAGCCACGCGAAGAGCGCGGCGATGCCGACCGTCGCGAGGCCGATCGCGCCGAAGCGCGCGATGTCGAAGCTCGCGCAGCGGCTGCGCGACCAGCTCGCCGACGCGCGGCGCAGCCACGGACCCGCGAAGCGGCCGCACGCGAAGATCGCGGTCGCGCACGCGAGCGGCAGCAGCAGCCAGAACCAGCCGGGGAACGCGCTGCCCCGCGACGCGTCCAGCCAACCCTCGACGTCGCCGCCGAACCACACGCGCTCGATCCACGGGCCCGCGAACAGCGCGAGCGCGCCGGCGAGCGGCACGCAGGCCGCCACGCACAGGAAGCGCGGGACGTTCGCGAGTCGGATCGACGTGCGCGCGGGCAACAGCTGCCACAGATAGGCGCCGCCGAGCAGGCACAGCGGCAGCGTCGCGAACAGCGCGAGCACCGACGGCAGCCACTGCTGCACGAACGGCGCGATCACGATCGCCGCGAGGAAGCCGAGCACGACGCTCGGCAGGCTCGCCATCATCTCGATCGTCGACTTGATCGGCGTGCGCAGTCGCGCGGGCAGGAACTCGGCGGTGAAGATCGCGGCGAGCAGCGCGATCGGCACGCCGAACAGCAGCGAGAAGAACGTCGCCTTGAGCGTGCCGAAGACCAGCGGCACGAGGCCGAGCTTCGGCTCCGACTCGTCGGTGCCGCTCGACGACTGCCAGACGTGCTCGGGAACCGAGTAGCCCTCGTACCACAGCGGCGTGAACAGCGCGCGGACGCTGCCGTCGGGGTGCCCGATGTCGAGCGCGAGGTGCGCGACGCGCGCCGCGCCGTGCACGATGCAGCCGTCCTCCTTCGGCGCGAACGCAAGTGCGTCGATCGGGCCGGCCGCGGCGCCGAACGGCTGCGCGACCACGCGCTCCTCGTTGGTCGGCACGTAGTACATGCGCACGCTGCCGTCCGCGCCGCCGCTGGCGAGCAGTCGCGAGCGCTCCGACGATGCGAGGCTCGTGATCGCGGGTCCCGCGGCGGCGAGCACGTGCACCGGCTGCAGCGCCGTGCCGTCGACGGTGGTCGGCAGATCGGGGCGCACGCGGAACCAGCACACGAGCGAGCCGTCGCTGCCGCCGACGGCGAGCGTGCCGCGTCCGATCAACAGCTCGAGCGCGCCGATGCGCGCGGCGCCGCCGGGCAGCAGATCGATCGCTTCGGCGACGGCGATGCGATCGAGCTGCCGCAAGTCGTAGCGGACGGCGCGACCGTCGTCCCAGATCGCGAGCAGGCTGTCGCCGAAGCCCGTCAGCACGAGCCGCGCGGGCCGGCCCTCGCCGCCGGCCGCCGGCACCGCGAAGCGCGCGAGCTCGACGCGGGTCTCGCCGGTCATCGGATCCTCGCGCTCGTCGAGCTTGCCGACTTCGATCGCGCCCGCGCTCGTCAGCCACGCGGCGCGCAGTCCCTGCGAAGCGCGCACGAAGTCGAGCGCGACGATGCGCTCGGCGCTCGCGGCCTCCAGCGCCTGCAGCGGCGGCTGCAGCGTCGCCGCGGGCTCCTGCACGCGCCACTGGTCGACCGAGATGCGCTGCACGCGGCCGCGGCCGTGCGCGGCGCTCTGTCCGATCGCGAGCGCGAGCAGCGGCGCGGTCGCCTGCTCGGCATCCACGAACGTCATCGTGAAGTCGGCGCGGCAGAAACGCAGCGTGCCGTCGGGATAGGCGAGCGCGAACTCGCCGGCGGCGGACGTCGCCGCGATCGCGCTCGGCGGCGCGCCGTTCGACGCGAGGTCGAGTGACTCGAGCACCGCGCCGCTCTCGAGGTCGTGGTAGACGAGCCGGCCGTCGGCGAGCAGCGTCCAGCCGATCAGCTGGTACGCATCCGTGCCGACGCGCACCGGGCGGCCGTCGATGCGTCCGGCGGCGGCGTGCGAGTTCTGCGACTCGACGGCGCTCGCGCGGAACATCGGCTGCACGACCGACAGCAGGAACGCGAGGATCAGCACGACCGCGGCGATCGTGCCGATGCCGCCGACGCTGATCAGCGTGCGCGCGAGCCGCTCGGCGACGCGCACGCTGCGGCTCGTCGTGCGGACCCTGCGCGGTCGGGGGTTGTCGCGTGCGGTCACGATGCGTCCTTCAGCAGAGCGGGAGCCACGCCCCCGAGCAGGGCGAGGCTCCCGCGCGAGCGCATGCTAGCGAAACTCAGCGCGCCGACCCGGCCTCGTGGACCGACACCAGGGCGCCGATCGACTTCAGCGTCTTCTCCGCGACCGGGTACGGCAGCGGGAAGTAGCCGTCCTTGAGCACGTCGAGCTGTCCTTGCTTCGACAGCACGTAGCTCAGGAACTCGCGGCGCAGCGGATCGAGCTTCGAACTCGGCTGGTGATTCACGTACACGTAGAGGAAGCGCCACATCGGATAGGTGCCGTCGTACGCGTGCTCGATCTCGGCGGCGACCGGTGCCTTGCTCGCATCGACCGCGAGCGGCACCGCGCGCACGTCGGCCGTGCGGTAGCCGATGCCGCTGTAGCCGATCCCGTACTTGTCGCTCGCGACGCCCTGCACGACGGCCGAGCTGCCCGGCTGCTCCTTCACCGCATCCTTGAAGTCGCCGTTGACGAGCGCGTGCTCCTTGAAGAAGCCGTACGTGCCCGACGCGGAGTTGCGGCCGTACAGGCTGATCGGCTTGTCGGCCCACTCGCCGGTCAGGCCGACGTCGCCCCACGTGCGCACGTCGCGCTCGAAGCCGCCCTTGCGCGACTTCGAGAAGATCGCGTCGACCTGCTGCAGCGTCAGGCTCGCGAGCGGATTGTCCTTGTGGACGTAGACCGCGAGCATGTCGACGGAGGTCGGGATCGCGGTCGGCTTGTAGCCGTACTTCTTCTCGAAGTCGTCCTCCTCCTTCGCCTTCATCTTGCGGCTCATCGGGCCGAACGTGGACGTGCCTTCGATCAGCGCGGGCGGCGCGGTCGACGAGCCCTTGCCGTCGATCTCGATCTGCACGTTCGGGTACTGCGTCTTGAAGCCCTCGCCCCACAGCGTCATCAGGTTGTTGAGCGTGTCCGAGCCGATGCTCTTGATGTTGCCCGACACTCCCTGCACGGGGTGGTACTCGGAGTAGCGTTCGTCGACGCGGGCGGCGCCCTTGGCGGGCGCGGCGGTCTGCGCGGTCGGCGCTTGCTTCGCCGGCGCCTGCGCGCGAGTCGCGCCGGCGGTCTCTTGCGCACAGCACGGCACGGCGAACAGCGACAGTGCCGACACGGCGAGCGCGGAAAGGAGCAGGGTCTTCAATGCGATTTCCTCGAGGCGGGGTTGGGCGGACGCAGCGCTTGGACGCCGGGCAGTACACGCGGAGTGTCCGAACCCCGAATCAAGGCAACATCAAGACACGATCAAGAAACCGGCCGGCGAAGTCGCGCCGCGGCGTCTTCACAAGTTGCTTCCTGTCAATCTCTTATGGCTGCTGTACCCGGCGAGCGCCGCCGCGTAGAGTCGCGCCCCGGCGCAGCCGCTCGGCGCGTCCCCCGCCCCCCCTCCCGTCGTCGCCAGGCGACGCCACAGCCCGGAAGCGCGCTTGTTCGCACTCCTGCCCAAAGACGAAGCCTTCTTCGATCTCTTCGATCGCATGGCCGCGACCGTCGACGAGGGTGCGCGCCTGCTGGCCGCGATGCTCGACGACTTCACGGAGATCGAGGAGAAGGCGAAGCAGATCCGCAACGTCGAGCACTCCGGCGACCACCTGACGCGCGAGGCGATCGAGAAGCTCAATCGCACGTTCATCGCGCCGTTCGAGCGCGAGGAGATCCACGAGCTCGTGTGCCGGATGGACGACGTCCTCGACTCGATCGAGAACGCGGCGAACCGCCTGGCGCTGTACCGGGTCGAGCGGCCGACGCAGGACGCGATCGCGCTCGCGCGGGTGCTCGTGTCGTGCACGCAACTGCTCCAGCAAGGCGTGCCGATGCTGCGCACGATCAAGAAGCCGCAGGCGCTGCTCAACTTGTGCCTCGACGTGCACAAGGAGGAGAG
>SCVU01000762.1 GCA_004296785.1 Planctomycetota bacterium | reverse complement strand
GCGCGAGGAGCGCAGCGGCGAGCTCGTTTTCACGGCGGAGGACGCGCCGCTGTTCGCCGCGCAGCTCGGCTCGCGCACGCCGCTGACGCGCGTCAGCGCGGCGCTCGTGCTCGCGGGCCTGGGCTGGCGCTGGGAAGGCGCGGAGGCGACGCCGTGGCTCGATCGCGAAGTCCCCGACGTGCTCGTGCGCGAGCTCGCCGGCGCCGAGTTCCATCCGGACATCGCGGCGCTCGCGTGGCCGGCGCAGAAGCGCCTGGCGCGCCTGAGCGGCGAGAGCTTCGGCGCCGACGGCCCGGCCTGGGCGCGCTGGTGGGTCGAGACCGGTCCGGCGTTCCGCGCGCGCCGCGCGGTGATCGCCGCGCCGCCCGAGCGCGCCGACGAGCTCGTGCTGCGCTACCGCGCGCTCGGCGAAGGCCGCGTGTTCGAGCTGTGCGGCCCGCGCGCGACCGCGCGCGCGGAGGGGGCGCTCGCGCTCTCGAGCGCCGACGCGGCCGCGCTGCGCACGCAGCTTTCGGAGCTCGGCCTGTTCGGCGTGCGCTGCGAACCGGGCGTCCGTGCCTCCGGCGCCGGCTTCGCGCGCATCGTCGAGCTCGAGTGCGGCGGCGCAGGCAAGGCCTTCGGCTTCGGCGAGGCGAACGCGGAGCCGTGGTTCGAGCAGGCCTGCGCGCTGGCGCGCGCCGCCTACGAGGCGAACGCGTGGCAGCGGCTGCGCGATGCGCGCGTGCACGCGGCGCAGGCCGATTTCGTCGCCGCCGAGCGCGGCTTCTGGGACGCCGAGCGCGCTGCGTCCGCGCGCGCGCGCCGGCGCGTTGAGCTCGCGCTCGGCGCGTGGACCGGCGGCGAGGCGGCGGCACAGGCCGCCGCGCGCGCCGATCTCGAGCAGCTGTACTTCGAGCCGGGCATCGCGCGCGACGCGGATTTCGACGCGTGGCGCACGCGGATCGCCGGCGCGCCGCTCGAGCCGTTCGACGTCGGCTTCGCACTGGCCGGCGCGCGCGCGGCCGCGGCTGCCGGCGCCGGCGCGGCGCCGAGTGGCGCAGCGGGCGCGTCGCCGAGTGGCGCAGCAGATGCGTCGCCGAGCGACGGGCTGGGCGCCGAGCGCGCGCGTGCGCTGCTCGAAGCGCTGCTCGCCGCGCAGCCCGCGCACGCGGGGCCGCATCTGGCGGCGCTCGCGCGCGACGGCGGAGCGCCGCTCGCGCTCGCGCTGGCCTCCGATGCGCGCCCCGCGGCGCGCGCGGCGGCCGCGGGCGCGCTCGCCGCCTTCGATCAACAGGACGCGTTCGAGGCGCTGCGGCGCCTGACGCTCGACCGCGAGGAAGCGGTCGCGGCCGCCGCGCTCGACGCGATCGGCGCCGCGCGCGTCGCGCTGTTGCGCTCGGAAGTGCGCACGCGCTGCATGGCCGAGCAGGAGCCGAGCGCGCTCGTGCGCGCGGCGGCGCTGCGCGCGCTCGGAGCGCTCGGCCCGCCGCCGTCGGGCGCGCTCGAGGAGCCCAGCGGTCTCGCGCTGTTCCTGCGCGCGTTCGGCGACGCGCAGCCGGCGATCGAGGAGGCCGCGGCGCAGGGTCTGGCGCGCTACGGCGATCCGGCCGCGGCGCCGGTGCTGCTGTCGCTGTTGTCGCGACCCGACGACAGCGCGCTCGAGCTCGCGGGCCGCGCCGGCCTCGTGCGGCTCGGCGCGGCCGCGTGGCCGGACCTGTTGCGCGTCGCGCAGTCGCGCACGCACCCGCTGCGGCGCAAGGCGCTGCTCGTGCTCGCGCGCCAGGGCTGCGCGCAGGCGTGCTCGGGCCTGCTCGAGCTGTACACCGACGCGCCGGGCGACGCGGAGTTCGCGAGCGAGCTCGCCGTGCTGACCGCGCGCGACTTCGCCGGGGCGCCCGACCGCGTGCAGGCGTACTGGGACTGGTGGGACACCGCACCGCACAGTGACGCGCGCGCGTGGTGGATCGACGGCGCGCAGCGCGCGGGTTTCGACGCGCCGCCGCCGGGCGCGCTCGACGCGCCGGTCGGCGCGGCCGGCCGCGCGTGGATCGAGCGGCAGCTCGACAGCGGGCCCGAGTTCCTGCGCGAGCGCGCGCGCCGCGAGCTCGCGCTGGTCGGCGGCGCGGTCGCGGATGCGCCGGCCGCCCCGGCCGCGCCCGACGCGCAGCGCTAGACCGCGCGCGCTGCGGCCGCGAGACTGTCGCGATGGGTTCTCGCAAGCGCCGCTGGCCGCGGCTCGCGACGTGGTGCGCGTTGCTCGCGCTCGGCGCCGCCGTCGCGTGGTGGCAGCGGCCGCGCATCGAGCCGCCGCTGCGGCTGCACCTGTCGGTGCCGCGCGTGCTCGCGCACGAGCCGCAGCTGCGCGCGGCCGCGGCCGAGACGGGGCTCGACGTCGAGCTGCTGGCCGCCGTGATGTTCGCCGAATCGAGCGGGCGCGTCGGTGCGCGCTCGTCGAAGGGCGCGCTCGGGCTGTTCCAACTGATGCCCGGCACCGCGGCGGACA
>SCVU01000761.1 GCA_004296785.1 Planctomycetota bacterium | reverse complement strand
GCGGTTCGCGCGGAGAATCGCTCGACGCTGCACTGCGCGTCTCACCGACCGCCGCGAGCCACGCGTCTTGCGCGGCGTCCATCGCGAGCGCGTCGTCGTACAGCAGCGCGCGCGCGATCCGGCGCAGCGAGTCGACGTTGAGGTCGGGCGGAGGAGCCATCGCGTTCGGTCCCTATGGGAACCGATCGCGGATCGAATTCGAGCCCGCGGCGATTTCGTGTGCCCGGCCGCCACGCTCGAGCGCGCCCGCCGGCGGCCCGCCCTACTCGTCGCTCTCGCCGACCTCTGCCCCGACCGCATCGGCCGCGTCCAGCGGCAGGTCCTCTTCCTCGGCGAGCCCGTACTTGACGAGCTTGCGCTGCAGCGCGAAGCGCGAGATCCCGAGCTCCTGCGCGGCCTTGCTCTTGTTCCCCGCCAAGCGCTCGAGCGCGCCGACGATCGCCTCCTTCTCGAACCGCGCGACCGCCTCGCGCAGATCGTCGCCCGGCTTGAGCAGCGGCCCCGCGACCCCGCCCTTGCCGTCGCCGCCGACCACGCTCGCCGACAGCGCCTCGACGCCGACGACGTCCGCGCCCTGGCTGTCGCCGCACAGCACGACGAGCCGGCGCATCTCGTTCTCGAGCTCGCGCACGTTCCCCGACCAGCGACACCGCGTGAGCGCCGTCAGCGCCTCCGGCGTCAACAGCGGCGCCGGCCGCTGCGCCTCGCGCGCCGCCCGCGCGAGCAGCGCCTCGGCGAGCAACGGGATGTCCTCGACGCGCTCGCGCAGCGGCGGCAGATCGATCTGCAGCACCTTGATCCGGTAGTAGAGGTCCTCGCGGAACTTCGCGTCCTTCACGAGCTCCTCGAGATTGCAGTGGCTCGCCGCGAGCAGCCGCACGTCGACCTTGACCGACATCGTCGCGCCGACCGGCCGCACTTCACCTTCCTGCAGCACGCGCAGCAGCTTCTTCTGCATCTCCGTGCTCATGTCGCCGATCTCGTCGAGGAACAGCGTGCCGCCGTGCGCCTGCTCGATCAGCCCCTTCTTCGCGCGGTCCGCGCCGGTGAACGCACCGCGCGTGTGGCCGAACAGCTCCGACTCGAGCAGCGAGTCCGGCAGCGCCGCGCAGTTCTCGCTGACGAACGGCTTGTCCTTGCGCCGCCCGTTGAAGTGGATCGCGCGCGCGATCAGCTCCTTGCCGGTGCCGCTCTCGCCCTGGATCAGCACGGGCAGATCGCTCTCGACGACGCGGTCGAGGTGCTGGAAGAGCTTCTGCATCACGCCCGAGGCGCCGACGATCTCGTGGTAGTCGTAGCGGCCGCGCGAGCGCGAGAGCTCGGCGCGCACCACCGACAGCTCGGCGTCGCGATCGCGCACCTTGCGGCCGAGCTGCTCATTGAGCCGCGCGACGTGCAGCCGCGACTCCTCGAGCTGGCGGTTGCGGTCCTTCAGGCCGAACAACTGCCGCGCGTTGCGCAGTGCGATCGAGGCCTGGTCGCCGAACAGCTCGGCGAGATCGAGATCGTCCTCGGTGAACGCGCCCTGCTGCAGCCGGTTGTCGAGGTACAGCACGCCCTGCACCTTGCCCTCGCTGCGGATCGGCACGCACAGCACCGAGCGCAGCCGCAGATCCTCGACGCTCGGCATGCCGGCGAAGCGCTCGTCGCGCCCCGCGTCGACCGACAGCACCGGCCGGCCGCGCTCGTGCACATTGCGCGCGACGCCCATCGACAGGCGCGAGCCCGGCGCGAGGATGTCGGACTGATCGTGCTGGCGCGCGACGCGCGGCTGCAGCCGCTGGTCCTCGTCCTCGAGCAGCAGGAAGCCGCGCTCCGCCTTGAGCAGTTGGATCGCCGAGTCGACGACGAGGCGCAGCAGCACCGGCAGATCCGTCTCGCCCGACAGCGAGCGCGCGATGTGCGCGAAGGCGCGCAGGCTCGAGCGCTCGCGCGATTCGCCGCCGGTCAGCGTCGCGAGCCCGGCCGCGGTTCCCGGCGGCGCCTGCGGCGCCGGCGTCGACTCGATCTGCACCTGCAGGCGCGTGCCCGACAGCACGAGCTCGTCGCCGCTCGACAGCGCCGC
>SCVU01000098.1 GCA_004296785.1 Planctomycetota bacterium | reverse complement strand
CGCTCGCGACGGACTTCGCGAACGCGCTCGAAGCGGCGAGCTCCGGATACGCGGAGCGCAGATAGCCGAGCGGATTGTCGAGGCGGCTCGGACTCGGCACGTCGCGGCCGTCGAACAGCGCGTGCAGCTCCTCGCTGGCCGTCGCCATCCGGTCGTCGAGCACTCGCTGGCTCTCGGCGACCTCGGTCTCGATCGCGGCGACCTCGGCGCGCTCGGCGCGCAGCACGAGCAGCCGCCACGCGCACAGCCCGAGCGCGAGCCCGCCCATTGCGATGCCGACGCAGGCGAGCGCGCTGATCAGGCGGCGAACGCGACGAATCGGCGCGTGCTCCTCGGCGCCACCGTTCGGTGTGACGTCGGGAACCCGTGCGGAGTCGTCACGGACCTCTCTTGCTCGTTCCACGGCTGCCGACCGCGTCTCGCTCTTCGGTCTCCCAACGATGCGCAGGGCCACAAGGAGCAGGGCCAGCCTCCGCGGACGGATGCTGGCCCCGTTTCCTCAACCCAAGGCTCTCTGTCTCGAACCAGTCCCGGAGTCCGGCACCCGATTTCGAGTCGGGCGGGGGCTTCTGGACATGTTCCTTCTCGGAGCTTCTCGGCAGCGACTTGAGGCGCTGTTCGTTTTTCTCCGCGCCTCGAACGCGTGCTAGACTCCCGGGCTCGAGTGGCGCGCCCGCGGTCGTGGGTGCCCCCCCTAACCAGCCCCCAAGTTCCGGTCAGCGACCGGTCCGCGAGCCAGGGATTCGAAGCACCCATGCAGGACGTCGTCATCGTCTCGGCCTGTCGCACTCCCATCGGCAGGTTCCAGGGCAGTTTGGCGGGCTTCCGCGCGCCGCAACTGGGCGCTTTCGCGATCCAGGAGGCGCTGCGGCGCGCCGGCGCCCGGCCCGAGTGGGTCGACGAAGTGATCATGGGCAACGTGCTGCAGGCGGGGCTCGGTCAGAACCCCGCGCGGCAGGCCGCGCGCGGCGCGGGGATCCCCGACGCAGTCGGCTCCTTCACCGTCAACAAGGTCTGCGGGTCGGGCCTGAAGTCCGTGATGCTCGGCGCGCAGGCGATCCGCGCGGGCGACGCCGAGGTCGTCGTGTGCGGCGGCATGGAGAGCATGACGAACGCGCCGTACCTGTTGCCCGACGCGCGCGCCGGCCAGCGGCTCGGCCACGGCAAGCTGCTCGACTCGATGGTCTGCGACGGCCTGTGGGACATCTACAACGACTTCCACATGGGCATCACCGCCGAGAAGGTCGCGGCGAAGTACGACGTCTCGCGCGGCGCGCAGGACGCGTTCGCGGCAGCGAGCCACCAGAAGGCGGATGCGGCGACGAAGGCCGGCCGCTTCGACGCGGAGAAGTTCGCGATCCCGCTGCCGCAGAAGAAGGGCGATCCGATCGCGTTCACGACGGACGAGGGGATCCGCGGCGATTCGACGGCCGAGGGCCTCGGCAAGTTGAAGCCCGCGTTCCAGCCGAAGGACGGCACGGTCACCGCGGGCAACGCGAGCCAGATCAACGACGGCGCGGCGGCGGTCGTGCTGATGAGCGCGTCGCGCGCGCTGTGCGAGGGCGTCAAGCCGCTCGCGAAGATCACCGGTTACGCGACCGGCGGCATGGCGCCCGAGTGGGTGATGATGGCGCCCGAGCTCTCGATCCAGAAGGTCGCGGCCAAGCTCGGCCGCAAGCCGCGCGACTTCGACCTGCACGAGATCAACGAGGCGTTCTCCGCCGCGGCGTGCGCGCTGACGCGCGTGCTCGAGCTCGACGCCGCGCGCGTCAACGTCAATGGCGGCGCGGTCGCGCTCGGCCACCCGATCGGCGCCTCGGGCGCGCGCCTGCTCGTCACGCTGCTGTACGCGCTGCAGCAGCGCGGCGCGAAGAACGGCATGGCCTCGCTGTGCCTGGGCGGCGGCAACGCGGTGTCGCTCGCGGTGGAGGCGCTGTAGCCGTGTCTGCATCGGGGGGGGCGCCGTACTTCGAGCGCGTCGCGGTGATCGGCGCCGGTCAGATGGGCAACGGCATCGCGCAGACCTTCGCGCTGCACGGCAGTCAGGTCTGGCTGATCGACGTCGACGAGAGCGCGCTCGGCCGCGGCATGGGCGCGATCCGCGCCTCGCTCGACCGCTTCGTCAAGAAGGGCAGCCTGCCGGCCGCCGATGCCGAGGGCGCGCTGACGCGCATCGTCGGCGGCTGCGCGCTGGCCGACGCGTCGGGCGCGCAGCTCGTCGTCGAAGCCGTCGTCGAGCGCGAGGACACGAAGCGCAAGATCTTCGCCGAGCTCGACGCGCTGACCGATCCGGCCTGCATCCTGGCCACGAACACCTCGTCGATCTCGATCACGACGATCGGCGCCGCGACGCAGCGCGCGGACCGGGTCATCGGCATGCACTTCATGAATCCGGTGCCGCTGATGAAGCTCGTCGAGGTGATCCGCGGCCACGAGACGAGCGACGCGACCACGAAGTCGACGCTGGAGTGCGCGACCGCGCTCGGCAAGACGCCCGTCGAAGCCAACGACTACCCGGGCTTCGTGTCGAACCGCGTGTTGATGCCGATGATCAACGAGGCGTGCTACTGCCTGATGGAAGGCGTGGCGTCGCGCGACGCGATCGACACCGTGATGAAGCTCGGCATGAATCACCCGCTGGGGCCGCTCGCGCTCGCCGACCTGATCGGCCTCGACACCTGCCAGTACATCCTCGAGGTGCTGCACGAAGGCCTCGGCGACGACAAGTACCGCCCGTGTCCGCTGCTCAAGCGGATGGTCGCCGCCGGCCGGCTCGGCCGGAAGGCGGGCAAGGGCTTCTACGACTATCCGAGCTGATCCGCGCGCCGCTCGCTGCCCGCCGCGATCCGCTCCGTCCCCCGTCCCCCGCACAGAAGCACCACGATGGATTTCGAGCTCGACGAAGACCTGCGCATGCTGCGCGACATGGCCCGCGACTTCGCGGACAAGGAACTCGCGGCGCGCGCGCGCGCGCACGACAAGGACGAGGCGCTCGATCCGGCGATCCTCGCGCAGATGGGCGAGCTCGGGCTGTGGGGCCTGACGATCCCCGAGGAGTACGGCGGCGCCGGTCTGGGCAACCTGCACCTCGCGCTCGTGCTCGAGGAGATCAACCGCGCGTGCGCGTCGACGGGCGTCACGCTGTCCGTGCACAACAGCCTCGTCGCGGCGCCGCTGCGCAAGTTCGGCAGCGAGGAACTCAAGCGCGCGTGGCTGCCGAAGCTCGCCAGCGGCGCGGTGCTCGGCGCGTATTGCCTGTCGGAAGCGAACTCCGGTTCCGACGCCGCGGCGCTGCGCGCGCAGGCGCGCAAGGACGGCGATCAGTGGGTGCTGAACGGCACGAAGCTGTGGGTCACCAACGGCGGCATCGCCGGCATGTTCATCGTCTACGCGCGCACCGATCCGAGCGCGCCGAAGGCCAAGGGCATCACGGCGTTCGTCGTCGATCGCAACACGCCGGGCCTGACGGTCGGCAAGCACGAGAAGAAGACCGGCATCCGCGGCTCGACGACCACCGAGATCCTGCTCGACAACTGCCGCGTCGGAGCGCAGTCGATCCTCGGCGAGCTGAACCGCGGGTTCCCGCTGGCGATGGACACGCTCGACGGCGGCCGCATCGGCATCGCCGCGCAGGCGGTCGGCATCGCGCAGGCGTGCCTCGACGCGTCGATCAAGTACAGCAAGGAGCGCCAGCAGTTCAACCAGCCGATCGGCAACTTCCAGGCGATCCAGTGGAAGCTCGCCGACATGTCCGCCGGCATCGAGGCCGCGCGCATGCTGACGCACAAGGCGGCGTGGCTGCGCGATCGCGGCCTGCCGTGCGCGCGCGCCGCGAGCCAGGCCAAGCTGTTCGCGTCGCGCCACGCGAACTGGTGCGCGGACGAGTGCCTGCAGATCCACGGCGGCGCCGGCTACACCGACGACTTCCACGTCGAGCGGCTGTTCCGCGACGCGCGCATCACCGAGATCTACGAAGGCGTGACCGACATCCAGCGCCTCGTCATCGCGCGCAGCCTGCTCGGCTAGCGCCAGCACGACCGGGAGCGACGCACGTGATCGAGAACGAGAGCCTCGGGCAGCGCCTCGCAGCGGGCGACCGCGGCGCGCTGGCGCGGCTGATCTCGTGGGCCGAGAACGGCGATCCGCGCTTCGCGAGCGCGCTGGCTCCGGTGTGGGCGCGCGTCGGTCGCGCGTGGCGCAACGGCGTCACCGGTCCGCCGGGCGCGGGCAAGAGCACGCTCGTCAACGCGCTCGCCGGCGCGCTGCGCGGCGCGGACAAGCGCGTCGGGATCCTGGCCGTCGATCCGACCAGCCCGTTCACCGGCGGCGCGCTGCTCGGCGACCGCATCCGGATGGAGGAGCGCAGTTCCGACGCCGGCGTGTTCATCCGCTCGATGGCGAGCCGCGGTTCGCACGGCGGCCTGTCGCGCGCGGCGGTCGACGCGTGCGACGCGATGGACATCGCGGGGATCGACGAGATCCTGCTCGAGACCGTCGGCGTCGGCCAGGCCGAGTTCGACGTGATGAGCGCGGTCGACACGGTCGTCGTCGTGCTGTGCCCCGGCGCGGGCGACGGCGTGCAGGCGATGAAGGCCGGCATCCTCGAGGTCGCCGACGTGCTCGTGGTGAACAAGAGCGACGTCGCGGGCGCGGATCGGCTCGTGCTCGACCTCGAGGAATCGGTCGCCGCGCGCCTCGGCCGCGCGCGCGAGGCGAAGGGCGGCTGGAAGGCGCCGGTGGTCGCGGCATCGGCGGCGCTGGGCCGCAACATCGACGGCCTCGTCGGCGCGATCGCCGCGCACCGCGCGCACCTCGAGCGCTGCGGCCTCGCGCGCGCGCGGCGCGAGCGGCGGCTCGAGCAGGTGCGCCGCGTGATGGCGCAACACCTCGACGACGTGCTGTGGGGGGCGGGCGGCGTGCGGGAAGCGGCCGAGCGCGACCTCGCGGCCGGCGTTCCGCCGTACGATGTAGCGAGCCGACTCGCCGCGCGCGTGCTGCGCGGCGCAACCGAAAGTTCCCGAGCATGAGCCAGCCCTCGCACCCGCACTCCTCCGCACGCGAGACGACCGCACGCAGCGATGGCGCGGGCCGGCCCGCGCTCGCGCCGCGACAGTTGTGGGAGGAGGCGTGGCAGGTCGCCGAGATGCGCGACGCGCGCTTCACGACGCTGTCGGACACGCCGCTCAAGCCGCTGTACGGGCCGGGCGACGTCGAGCTCGACCACGAGCGCGACCTCGGCTACCCGGGCCAGTTCCCGTACACGCGCGGCGTCCATCCGACGATGTACCGCGGGCGCCTGTGGACGATGCGCCAGTTCGCGGGCTTCGGCACCGCCGCGCAGACGAACCAGCGCTTCAAGTACCTGCTCGAGCACGGGCAGACCGGCCTCTCGGTCGCCTTCGACTTCCCGACGCTGATGGGCTACGACTCGGATCACGAGTACGCGCGCGGCGAGGTCGGTCAGGTCGGCGTCGCGATCTCGTCGCTCGAGGACATGCAGACGCTGATGGACGGGATCCCGATGGCGGAGGTCTCGACGTCGATGACGATCAACGGCCCCGCGCCGATCCTGCTCGCGTTCTACGTCGCGTGCGGCGAGCGCGCGGGCGTCGATCCGAAGAAGCTGCGCGGCACCGTCCAGAACGACATCCTCAAGGAGTACCAGGCGCAGCACGCGTGGCTCGTCGACGTCGAACCGGCGCTGCGCATGATCACCGACGTGATGAGCCACTGCGCGGTGCGCGTGCCGCAGTGGAACACGATCTCGATCTCGGGCTACCACATCCGCGAGGCGGGCTCGACGGCGGCGCAGGAGCTCGCGTTCACGCTCGCCAACGGGATGGAGTACGTGAAGCGCGGCGTCGCGGCCGGCATGAGCGTCGACGAGTTCGCGCCGCGCCTCTCCTTCTTCTTTGACAGCCACCTCGACTTC
>SCVU01000760.1 GCA_004296785.1 Planctomycetota bacterium | reverse complement strand
GTCGCGCATCCAGCGCGTCGGCCTGTGCGCCGGTTGCCACTTGCAGGGCGACGCGCGCATCGAGCTCGTCGCGGGAGCGGTCGCGCCGCCCGCTCCGGGCGCCGATCTGCTCGTACACCGCGCGATCTACGTCGCCGCCGAGCCGACACAGGACGTCGGCTTCGTCAGCCAGGTCGAGCGGATGGTGCTGTCGCGCTGTTGGACCGCCGACGCGTCGGAGCGCGGGATGCGCTGCGAGACCTGCCACGATCCGCACCGCTCGCTCGACGACGACGAAGAACGCGCGCGCGTGCGCGCCGCGTGCTCGCAGTGCCACGCCGACGGCGACTGCGCGGCGCCGGCCCCCGAGCGTGCCGCGCGCGACTGCGCGAGCTGCCACATGCGCGTGACGCCGACCTTCGACGTCGCCGGCGTCGCGATCCACGACCACTGGATCCGCGCGCGCCCCGGTCCGCCGAGCGCGCACGAGCGGCTGCGCGTCGCCGAATCACGCGACGGTCGGCTGCGGCGCTTCGACTGGAACCTCGCGGGCGTCGCCGCGCCCGCGGCCGACGCGAGCTGCGACATGCTCGCGCACGCGAAGCTCGCGAACGAGCAAGCGTTCGCGCGCGAGCGCGCGCTCGAGCTCGCGCGCGCCGAACCCAGCGGACCGCTGCGCGAGCTCGGAATGGTGCACCACGTGCGCGCGTGGCTGCTCGAGGCGGCCGGCGAGCACGACGAGGCGCGCCGCAGCTACAAGCGTGCGCTGCTCGTCGATCCGGCGCTCGACGAGAGCCGCATCAACCTCGCGCTCGTGCTCGGCCGCGCGGGCAAGGCGGCGGAGGGGATAGCGCTGCTCGACGACGTGCTCGCGCGGCACCCGTTCGCCGAAGGCGCGCTGCGCAACCGCGGCGTGCTGCACGAGGCACTCGGCGATGCGAGCGGAGCGCGCGCCGACCTCGAGGCCGCGCACGCGCTGTTTCCGCGCGCGGCCGTTGCGCGCGCGCTGGAGCGGTTGTGCGCGGCGAGCGGCGATGCGAGCGCGGCCGCGCGCTGGCGCGCGGCCGCAGCGGCCTCGGGCTCGGATCGCTGAGCCGCGTCGGGACGGCGTTCCCGCGCCGCGCTCAGCGCGCGAGCATGCGGATCGCGAAGCGGCGGCCGTCGATCTCGAGCGCGGTCGTCATCCAGCCCTTCAGGTGCTTGCGCACGGCGTCCGCCTTCGGCGGCGGCGCCTGCGTGAGCATCGATTGCAGCGTCGGGTCGCCGCCGAACATGCCGAGCATGCCCGCGACGTTGCCGAGCGCCGCGAACTGCGCCTCGACGCTGGCCGCGGAGTCGGCGACCGAGACGAGCGAGGCCTTCGGATGCGCGGCGAGCCCCTTCATCAGGCGCTCGTTCGAAGCCGCGTCGGGCAGCGCGGGATTCTGGACGCGCTCGAGCGTGCTGCGCATCAGGCTCGGCGAGAACGACACGAGCAGCGCATTCGACGTGAAGCTCCAGTGGACGTTCAGACCTTCGACCGAGATCGTCTCGATCCACGCGCCCGCGTGCTGCGCGCTCGTGCGCTCGATCGTCGGGGCGAACTGTTCGAGCGCGCGATCGACCAGCTCCTGCACGCGCGCCGGCTCCTTCAGGCCGATCATCCACATCGCGCCGAGCTGCTCGTCGATCGGCAGCAGCGACTTCAAGTCCTCGATCAGGTACGTCGGCAACTCGTCCTTCGGCACCGCCGCCGTGAACGTGCCGAACTTGCCGTCGAGCTGGCGCACGAGATCCGCTTCGAAATCGAAGCCCGTCATGCCGGTGAAGCCGTCGTAGCGCGAGCGCACGTCCGCGCTCTCTTCCGGCGCTTCCTCGCCGAACACGCGCCAGAACATGTCCCACGCGCCGGCGATGTCGAAGCGGCCGAGCGACAGCCCGGTCGTGTCCGCCGGCATCCAGTCGAGCCACTCGCGCGGCGGCGCGCCGAACAGCTTGGCCGCATCGGCCGCGATGCCCGCGGCCGGCAGGTCGAGCGCGATCGTCATGTCGAGGCACTCGCCGGGGCACAGCGAGCCGCCCATCCACGCGTAGCGCGACGTCGCGAAGCCCGACACGTCGAGGAACTCGCGCAGGCCCGGCTCGTCGGGCAGCGCCGGCAGCACGCTCGCGAGGTCGATGCCGGCCTCGATGCCGTGGCCGGACCAGTCGTTCCCGCGTGCCAGCGCGAGCCATTCGCTCGTGTGTGCATCGATGCGACCGGCGGCGAGCCGCGTCTGTGCGGCGGCGGCGAGCGCGATCGCGACTTCCTTCGCGTGCGCGAAGTGGATCCCGAGCACGTTGCCGTCGCGGAACGTCGTCGTGGTCTCGTGCTGTTCCGATTGCTTCGGCCGCCACGCGAGGATCGGCGCGCGCGGGCCGTCGATGCTGGCCGGATCCGCGGGAGTCAGGTGCGCGCCGAGCGTCGCAGCCACGCCTTCGGCGAGCCCCGCTCCGGCGCCGTTGAACTCGAACAGGAAGCCGCCCTTCATGTTCGCGTCGTCGGTCGGCGCTCCGCCGAGCCACAGTGCGCCGCTCTCCATCCCGAGCCACCAGGCGCGCGCGTCGAGCAGCGCGCGCTCCGGCGCGTCGGCGGCGAGATCCTGCGTCGCCTGCGCGATCAGCTCGCTCGTCATGCCGTCGAAGAACGGGCGCACGTGCTCGTCCTGGAACAGCGCGGCCCACGCGTTCTGTTGCGCGATGCTGCGCACGCGGCCGAGGTCGCCGATGTGCACGACGAGCCACGCGTCGCCGGGGATCGCGGCCTCGACCGCGTTGCCGTTCGCGGTCGCCGTTGGCGCCGGTTGTCGCGGCGCGGCCTGCGCCGCGGCGGGGCGGGCGAGGAGCGCGGGCGAGGTCAGCGTCAGCAGGCAGGCGGCGGGGGCGAGAACGGAACGCCGAGAGGGGGTCGTCTGCATGAGGATTCGGTAGGGGGAGTCCGTGGCGAGCTCACTGCATCAGCTGGGTGGGCCGGCTGATCCGTGGCCCTAGGCCGCAAGCTCGCCGCTTGCGCGGGCTGCCGCGGGGTATTTCCAGCCGCGAGACGCCGATTTCAGGCCGTGGAGGGGCTCGCGACGGCGCTGCGGCCGGCCGAGCGCGGGCTCCAGACCTCGTTGTACAGCGTGTCGCGCTCGACGGGAATGCGCCCGGCGCGCTCGATCCAGCGCACGAGCTCGTCGCGCGCGACGCGCTGCGGCGTGGTCGCGCCCGCGTCGTGGTAGATGTGCTCCTCGACGACGGTCCCATCGACGTCGTCGGCGCCGAAGGACAGCGCGGTCTGCGCGACAGGGATGTCGAGCAGGATCCAGTAGGCTTTCACGTGCGGAACGTTGTCGAGCAGCAGGCGCGCGACGGCGATCTCGCGCAGCTCGTCGATCGCGCTCGGCCCCTCGATGTGCGCGAGCTCCGAGTTCTCGGGGTGGAACGACAGCGGGATGTAGGTCTGGAACCCGCCGGTCTCGTCCTGCAGCTTGCGCAGCCGGTCGAGGTGATCGACGCGCTCTTCGACCGTCTCGATGTGGCCGTGCAGCATCGTGCAGTTCGAGCGCAGCCCGGCGCGGTGCACCTGGCGCGCGAGCGCGAGCCACTCGTCGCCGCTGATCTTCAAGTGGTAGGTCGCGGCGCGCACGCGCTCGCTGAAGACCTCGGCGCCGCCGCCGGGGCACGAGCCGAGGCCGGCCTCGATCAACTCCGGCAGCACCTCCGACAGCGGCTTCTTCGCGACCTTCGCGATCTGGTCGAGCTCGACCATCGTGAAAGCCTTGATGTGGATCGACGGACGCGCCGCCTTCACCGCGCGCAACAGCTCGAGGTAGTACGAGTACGGGATGCGCGGCCACACGCCGGCGACCATGTGGACCTCGGTCACCGGGTGCGCGAGCTGCGCGCGGATCTTGTCGGCGGCCTGCTCGGGCGTCAGCCAGTACGCGCCCTCCTCGCCGGGCAGCCGCTGGAACGCGCAGAACTTGCACAGCTTGTTGCACAAGTTCGTGTAGTTGACGTGCTGGTTGACGTTGAAGTACGTCCGGTCGCCGTGCAACCGCTCGCGCACGTGATTGGCCAGCGCGCCGAGCGCGTGCAGGTGCTGCGTGCGGTACAGCGCGAGCCCGTCGTCGATCGACAGCCGCTCGCGCGCGAGCACCTTCTCCGCGATCTCGCCGAGCCCCGCGGCACGCGCGTGCCGCAGCAGTCGCTCGTCGGCGTGGGTGCGCGCCGTGATCATCGCGCCTCCGCGTTCGGGGCGCGCGGCGCGCGCGGACGCGCCTGTGCCGCGTCGGCCGGACCGCGCGGGCCGTCGCTGTGCTCGTCGTGGCGCGCATCGACGCTGCCGTACCACGAGTTGCGCTGGCGCGGGCGGAAGCCGGCGCGCTCGATCGCGCGCTCGATGCGCTGGATCGGCGCGAGGTGGAAGCAGCCGGCGGCCGACACGACGTTCTCCTCGAGCATCGTGCCGCCGAAATCGTTGCAGCCGTAGCGCAGCGTGATCTGCCCCATGTCGAGGCCCTGCGTCACGTAGCTCGTCTGGATGTTCGCGACGTTGTCGAGCACGATCCGCGAGAGCGCCTGCACGCGCAGGTACTCGACCGGCGTGCCGCGCTGCGGGTAGAGCGACTCCTCGGGCACGCCGTCGGGCTGCATCAGCCAGCAGGCGAACGCGGTGAAGCCGCCGGTCGCGTCCTGCAGCTCGCGCAGGCGCAGCAAGTGCTCGACGCGCTCGGGGCCGGTCTCGACGTGGCCGAACATCATCGTCGCCGAGCTGCGCAGCCCGGCCTCGTGCACCTTGCGGTGGACCTCGAGCCAGCGCTCGGTGCTCGTCTTCTTCGGCGCGATGATCTTGCGCACGCGCTCGACGAGGATCTCGGCGCCCGCGCCGGGCACCGAGCCGAGCCCCGCCGCGATCAGATCCGCGATCACCGCCTCGACCGGGCGCTTGTCGAGCTTCGACAGGTGGTCGAGCTCGGGCGCGGAGAGCGCGTGGCAATTGACCTGCGGCCAGCGCGCGCGGATGTGCGCGATGAGCTCGCACCACCAATCGGTCTTCAGGTACGGGTGGTGCCCGCCCTGCATCAGGAGCTGCCGCCCGCCCTGTTGCGCGGTCTCCTCGATCTTTGCGTCGATCTCCTCGCGCGACAGCACGTAGGCGCCCTCGGCGCCCGGCCGGCGGTAGAACGCGCAGAAACCGCAGTCGGTCACGCAGACGTTCGTCGGGTTCAGATTGCGATCGACGATGTACGTGACGATCGCGTGCGGGTGCAGCCGCCAGCGCACGTGATCGGCGAGGCGGCCGAGCAGCGGCAGATCGGCGCGCGCGTCCAGGAGCTCCGCCTCGTCGCGCTCGATGCGCGCGCCGTCGAGCACCTTGTCCTCGATGCGCGCGAGCTCGGCCGCGTACGGACCGTGGCGCACTTCGCTGGCGGGGAACGGATCGGTGCCGGAGCGGGCGAGTTCGGTCGTGGCGTCGGCCGTCATCGAGCCCGTAGTATAGGCGCGCTGCATCGCGTTGCGATGCGCTGCGCATGCGCTCGAACACCTGGATCGCCGTCGGCCTGTCGCTCGCGCTGGCGGCGCTCGGCGTGCTGTGGTGGACGTCGCGCGGCGCGGCGCCGCAGTCCGCGGGGATCGCGCCGACGATGACGCCCGCGCCGGCGCGCGCGCCGGACGTCGCAGAGCTCGAGCCGGGCGCGCCGCGGAGCGCGGAAGCGGAGCCGAGCGCGGAAGCGGGGCCGCCGGTGGAACCCGCGCGCAGCGCAGCGCCCGCGGTCGCCGGTGATCCGCGGTCGCAGAAGCCCGATCTGCGCGGCGGCGGTCTGAACGGCCGCGTGCGCCACGCCGCGCCGCTGCCCGAGCCCGAGCTGTTCGACGCTCCGCCGCTGCTGCAGGACTGCGGCCTGCCCGCGCGCTGTGCGACCGGCGCGCTGCGGCTCGACGAGGACGGCGCGATCGCCGGCGTGCTGGTCGAGATCCCGATGGGCGCGTCCGAGCGCTTCGGCAGCGGCAAGGACGTCGACGTCGCGATCGACGCGTGCGATCCGCTCGCGCGCCGGCACCTCGTGCCGCTCGGTGCGACCGCCGTGCTGCGCAACGCCGGCGCGCACGCGCTCGACCTCGCGGTGAAAGGCGAGTTCGACGTGCAACTCGCGCCCGGGGCTTCGAAGCGCTTCACGCCCGAGGCCGCGGGCTCCGTCCACTGCCGCGACGCGGTCCACCCGTGGATCGACGTCGAGCTCGTCGTGATCGACAACCGATTCACCGCGCTGACCGACGAGCACGGCCGCTTCCACATCCCCGATCTGCCGCGCGGCGAGTACGGCATCGTGTTCACGCACCCGCGCCTGGGCCGGCGCGTCGAGGCCGACGTCGCGATCGGCGGCGACGTCGAGCGCACGCTCGACATCGTCTGGGATCCGCGCAGCAAGCCCGTCGGGCGCTGAATGCCGGCGCGCGCGCCGCTAGAATCGCGCGCCCTCCAAGTCCCTGGTGAGCCCTATGTCGACCGCTCCGCAGACTCCTCCGCAGGCCGCGCTGATGGACACGATCGTGTCCTTGTGCAAGCGCCGCGGCTTCGTGTTCCAGGCCTCCGAGATCTACGGAGGCATCGGCAACACGTACGACTACGGCCCGCTCGGCGTCGAGCTCAAGCGCCGCGTCAAGGAGGCCTGGTGGACGCGCATGGTCACGATGCGCGACGACATCGTCGGACTCGATTCGGCGATCATCCAGAACCCGCGCACGTGGGAGACGTCCGGGCACGTCGTGAACTTCACCGACCCGATGGTCGACTGCAAGAAGTGCAAGGCGCGCTTCCGCGCGGACAAGCTCGACGACGCGCGCTGCCCCGAGCGCCCGAGCAAGAAGCCGGGCGAGTGCGGCGGCGAGCTGACGGAGGCGCGCGCGTTCAACCTGATGTTCAAGACCAACGTCGGGCCCGTCGAGGGCTCGGGCTCGGTCGCGTACCTGCGCCCGGAGACAGCGCAGGGGATCTTCCTGAACTTCAAGAACGTGCTCGAGAGCTCGCGCGTCAAGCCGCCGTTCGGCATCGCGCAGATCGGCAAGTCGTTCCGCAACGAGATCACGCCCGGCAACTTCGTGTTCCGCACGCGCGAGTTCGAGCAGGCGGAGATGGAGTTCTTCCTGCCGCCGGCGCAGAACGACCAGTGGTACGCCTACTGGGTCAACGAGCGCTTCCAGTGGTACGTCGACTACGGGATCGGCGCGGCGAAGCTGCGC
>SCVU01000759.1 GCA_004296785.1 Planctomycetota bacterium | reverse complement strand
CGAGGTTCTTCGTGAAGTTCGTGGCGACGCCCGGGATCGTCATCACCGGCCGGTGGATCACCGCGAACGCGAGCCGGTCGCGCAGGATCGCGTTCGGGCTCTCGGTCTCCGTGACGGTCGGGTACTTGAGCGACACGCGGTGCGCGCGCACGAGCTCGACCGCCTCGTCGTAGACCGAGCTGCCGCGGCGCGTGCGCTCGTCGAGCGAGAGGTCGACCGGCGCGAACTGAAAGCGGCACGGCAGGGCGTCGGCGACGGTGTGGACGGCGTTCGACAGCTCGGACGAGATGCCGTCGCCGAGCAGCTCGACGACGGTGTAGGTCTTCGGAGGGCGCATGGAGTGCGGTGCGGTGGAGGCGTGGCGGGGCTGCGCGGCGCGCGGCCGATCGGCACAATGGGCGAAAGATTCTATCGACGCGATGGCGCGATCCCTACGTTCCGATTCGATGAGCTCTTCGATCCGCGCGCGCAACACCCTGGCCGTGCTCGCCCTTGCGGGAGCACTTGATTCGGCGGTCATGGCACAGGCGCCCGCGAGCGCGGGGTCGACGACGCCTTCTGCGGCGCCGCTGCCGGACGGCTTCGCGCCGCGCGCGTTCCAGGTGCTCGGCAACCCGCTGCTCGAAGTGCGCGATCCGCTCGACCGCGGCCTCGCGGCCGAGCTCGGGTACGCGCCGTACTGGCGGACCGTGCGCGGGACGCCGCGGCCGCTGCTCCTGGGGCGCGCGGAACCCGGCGAGTGGAAGGAGCTGCGCGCGCCCGACGCGCCCGCGGCGCGCGGCGTGTGGCTCGCCGACGGCGCGCAGATCGCGCAAGGTGCCGCGCTGTACGCGCCTCTGGCGCGCGAGCTCGTCCTCGACGTCGCGGTGACCGGCCGCGCGCGGATCGAGGTCGTCGACGGCGCGGGCAAGCGCTTCGCGCGCGACGTCGATGCGCCGGCTGGCGCGCCGGCGGTGCGCATCACCGGCGCGGAGATCGCGGCGGAGTTCGGCGCGGCGCCGCTGCCGCGGCTGACGGTGCTCGTCGCGGGCGCCGGCGCGCGCGTCGAGCGGATCGAGCTGCGCGCCGCGCTCCCGGCGCCCGACGCCGCGGCGCTGCTGCGCGAGATCGAGTCCGAGCTCGCGTGGTTCTTCGCGACGTGGTCGGAGCGCGCGCTCGACTCGGTCGGCCCGCGCGCGACGGCGTTCTGGGCGCGCGACTTCGACGCGGAGACCGGCGCGACGCTGGCGCTGCTGCCGAAGAGCCCGGTGCTCGACGCGTACTGGCAGCAACTGCTCGACGCGTGGGAGGCCGATCCGCGGCCGGAGTGGGGCGCGCTGCTCGAGCGCCACTTCGCCGACCTGCTCGAGCTCGGGCTGCATCCGGCGACGGGCCTGCCGCGCGCGTGGAACGCCGAGCGCGACGAGCCGTTCGACGACGGCACGCTCGAGGTGCACGTGTACATGCGGCACCTGCTCGAGCTCGCCGAGCGCGGGCCGCAGTCGTTGCGCAAGCGCGCGCTCGGCGCGGCGCTGCGGATCGGCGAGCTCGTGCTCGCGCGCGGCGTGCTGCCCGACGGGTCGATCGCGGCCGCGTACCGCAGCTTCGACGGCGCGCCGTCGACGGACACCGTGCCGATCCGCCGCCTCGACGTGCCCGCGCAGCTCGCGCGGCTGTCGGCGCAGAGCACCGACGCGCGCTTCGGCAATGCGGCTCGCGAGGCGCTGTTCGCGCTCGAGTTCGCGCACCACTGGCCTGGCACGTGGGATCACATCGACCCGGGTTTCGACGACAACTTCGGGCACTACGGCGAGCGCGCGGTCGCCGCGGCGCGCGCGCTGCCGTCGGTCGCCGCGTTCCAAGAGTTCGCGGTGACCGGATACCTGCGCTACGGGCCGCTGCTCACGCAGGCGCTGCGCTTCGGCGGCAACATCGCGGCCGATCAGACGCGCTGCTGGTGGATCCTGCGCGAGCTCGCGGTGCTCGATCCGGGGCTGCGCGACGTGACGCGCGTGCTGTTGCTCGAGGCTGCGCGCAATCACTTCCACGGACAGCAGGGCGCGGCGGGCGCGTGGCTCGACGTGACGATCCAGGGCTTCGAGCCGATCTCGAACCTGCCCGTGGGGGACACGAGCGGCGTGCCGCAGAACCTGCTCGGCGGGCTCGCGCACGTGTACGAGCGCGAGCCGGATCTCGCGGCGCCGGAGCTGCGCGCGATGTTCGCCGCGGTGATGCTGTCGACCCGCGCGCAGTACAAGCAGCAGTACGGCTACGTCAGCGGCACGCGGCGCAGCGAAGGGCGCGGCGCCACGAACTCGGCGGCGGCGACGCTGCGCTACACGAGCGGGCTGGTGGCGATGTTGCGGCGGTTGAAGGGGCTCGACTGAGGCTCGATTCCGGCGCGCGCGTTACGCTGAGAGTCCGTGCCGCTGCTCGCTGACTCGCCATGTTGCGTCCATCGCTGCTCGCACGACTGATCTTCTCGTCTCTCGCCGGGCTCCACTGCGCGCACGCGCAAGCCCCGCAATACACCGGCCAGTTCATCGAGTCGACCACCCAGGCTCACGTCTACGCGTTGAGTCCGTCGGGAGTCGCCGTCGGCTGGCTCGATCAGGCGGGCTTTCAACGCGCGTGGGTCGGCGGCGTCGGCCAGTCGCTGACGGTGTTGCCACTGCCCGCCGGCTCCGACGCCAGCATCGCGTACGGCATCAACGCGAGCGGCGTGATCTGCGGCGTCCACGGCACGGCGTTCTCGATCGATTCACCAGCGCTGTGGGTCCCGAGCGGCGCTGGGACCTACGCGTTCGTTCCGCTCGCGCTGCTCTCCGGTGCGACCGTGGGCGCGGCCACCGCGATCAACGATCTCGGCGACGTCGTCGGCTGGTCGGGCTCCGGGGCCGACGCGCGCATGACGCTGTTCAGCGCGCCGGGCGGTCCGCTGGAAGTCGGCAGTGGCGTTCCGAGCGCGATCAACAACCAACGCGTGCTCGTCTTCCTCGGCGGGGGGACGTTCTCGCCGAAGCGGCTCGATCTGAACACGCTCG